>WGEI01000365.1 GCA_015492875.1 Anaerolineae bacterium
CGTCCTGAAATGATGATGGACGTAAGGGAGTTCACAATGAAACTTAGATTAATAACCATCGCTGTTCTGGTGTTATTGTTCAGCGGTGTAACCATTTATGGGCTGGCACAAGAGAATTTATGCCCAGCGTTAGTAGAAGAAGCGTTGGCGGCCATTGGCGATAACTGCGGCGATTTGGGGCGCAATCAAGCCTGCTATGGCTATAACCAAGTATCGGCCACGTTTGCGCAAGATGTGCCGGAAGGGTATTTTACGCAACCAGCAGACCGCGCCGATTTGACCTATCTGCAAACGATTCAAACCGCGCCGCTTGATATTGAGCAAAATACGTGGGGCATCGCGTTGATGAATGTGCAAGCCAATGTACCCAACACACTGCCCGGGCAGGCCGTCGTCTTCATGCTGTTGGGCGATGTGCGGGTAGAGAACGCGGTCGCACCTGATGAGGCCTTCATCCCTGCCGACCCCGTCGCTACAACGGTGACAGTGAGCAGTGCTAATGTGCGCAGTTTGGCGGGGAGTAACGCTTTTGTTTTGGGCACGTTACCGTTCGGCAGTGAAGTATTAGCCGACGCACAAACGCCAGATGGCCAGTGGTTTCGCATTATTTTCGACGATGCGCCAGCGTGGATAAGCCGCGAAGTCATTGACATGAGCATTGAAGGGCTAGCCGATTTGCCATACCTCAGCGGGGCAGAGTTCACGCCGATGCAGGCATTCTACTTCAGCACAGGCACGGGGCAACCGGTGTGTAACGAAGCGCCGGATTCAGTTGTGGTGCAAGGGCCGAACAACATGTCAGTGACGATCAATGCCAATGGCGCAGATATTACCATCAGCTCAACGGTAGTTTTGCGCACTTCGCCAACTAATCCCGAAGCCATTCAGGTGATGACTGTCAGTGGCGAGGCGGAAGTAGATGGCATTGTCTTGCCAGCGGGTTTCGCCATCGAAGCAGAGCCAGACGAAAACGGAACTATTCAACCGCAATCGTGGACGGGCTTCCGTGAACTCAGCGATGAAGAGCTAGAAGAATTACAGCCGCTAGAACAGATGGAAAACGCGCCACTGCACTATGTGCCGCGCCTGCCAACGCGCGAGGAAATCCAGCAACGCGCCGCAACAATTAACGCAAACACCATCGGCCAAAACCCCAACGTCCATGTGGAAATTCAAGGCGAAACGAGCACCTCCCAAGTGGAAGCGGTGGATTGCAGCAACTTCCGCCCACAGGCCTCCGCAGTATTTCCCAACGCGGGGCGGATGGGCTTTAATTGGACGCCTGCACGCGGGGCAACGGGCTACGTGTTGGCAATTTTTAGGCCAAATGGTGCATTGGCAACAACTGTACACACGCAAAACATCACCGCCTCAGTAGACCTGTCGCCATTTATCAATAACGCTGTCAATCGCTTTGCATGGAACGTCACCGCGCTATATCAGGGTGAGCCAGCATGCCGCACGGGGCGCGTGATGGTGACGCGCAACGTCACGCCAGACCCAACGCCAACCGAAGCGATGGATAGTAGCGTGGCTGATGGCAATAATCCAACACCAACACCATTGCCGCCATTGAACGCAAGGCGATCCTGCACTAATAATGGCAATAGTATTCGCCTCGCATGGAACAATCTACCACCGGGGGAATCGCTTCGCTTCGTGGGGCAAGTGGGCAGTCCGGGCAACTTCACGCACTTCAACCGTGGGCCATATAGCGGCATTATGGGGTCAGATGTCATAGACTTACCCCCTGGCGCGACGGGCATCCGCAACGTCTCTGCACAAAGCACAGATGGGCAAGTTGTGCCGCTTTCGGATATTATTTGCCGCTAAAAACGCTCGCACTGTAACGTGGTCTATGTCACAATCAAGCCAGCTCTCTATGGGATAGGGGGCTGGTTTCGCTTTGGGAGAAAGAAAACATGGCACAGCAATTTCCAGTGGAATTCAAATGGGATAATTCGGAGAAAAGCGTTTTGCGCTTTATCGCCCATGGGGAATGGACGTGGAAGGATTTTCATCGTGCCGCGCATGTCGCCCGTTTCGCCCTCCCCAATGCCGCGCCACAGGTCGATATCGTTGTAGATTTGACGCAATCCGCGCGCACTCCCAGCGGCATCACTGCCCATATCCGCACAATTGGCAAGCCCGATATTCCCAACCTGACCGGGCGCGTTATTGTCATCGGCTTGGAACAGGAGCTAGCCCAAAAGTTAACGCGCGGCGGCGATGTGCTCGCTATCACGCCGAACCATACGATTTACTTCGTTGAAAACGAGACGGCGGCAAAACAACTCTTACAATCATGGCGAGAAGCGCCATAAAGTACAACACGGGCGCTTTTCCTGCGTAATATAGTATAGGAATTAGGATAGCCTAAGGTGAGAAACAATGTGCGTTATTCGCAAATTCATCGGTTTGATTTATTGGTTCAGCGTCACATTACCGCTGACTCTCATCATCTTTTTCCTCATCAGCGCCAATTCAACATTATTTAACCGCTCTTTTTACTTAGATGTCATCAATGACCCCGCGTTTTATGATGTCTTGTTCTTTACGGAACTGCCGCCAGAACTAAAAGCCTCTATACCAGATTTACCGCAAAACATAGACCCGTCGGTCTTACGTGATGCGATGCGCCTCATCATCACGCCGTCATACTTGCGGGAACAAGGGACGCAACTCATCAATACCATTTTTGACTATTTAGAGAACCCCAATTCCGAAATATCTGACTTGAGCATTGACTTAAGACCTATCCGAGAGGCGCTCAATGGGGCGCAGGGAGAAGCATTTGCAGCGACGTTAGTACAGGGCTTACCCGCTTGCGCTGCAGGAGAAGCGCAGACTGCCAGCAGCTCGGAAATTATGGGCTGCATTCCGGAAGGCATGTCGCTAGCAGGGGCGCAAGACCTGCTCCTATCGCAAATTCATAGCGTAACGGCTAACACAATCGCCAATTATGAACTCGTGCTTATCCCCGCCCATGAACTACAGGCGAGCGGTTTGCAAGGCTCATTTGCGCAAGGCCTTCAGTCTGTCATCTGGTTGGCACTCATCCCGCTGGGGCTGTTCACCTTGTTAATGTGGCGCATTGGCGCGTATATCGCCAGCAGTAATAAGCGCGGGCAACTGCTGTGGATGAGTTTTACGCTGGGCGCGCCCGCTTTGCTCTGGTTTGGCATTGGACAAGGCCTGAATACTTGGGCAGAAACGCTGACCACCAACGAAGCGACTATCGCCCAAAGCTCCCTCGCCGCGAAGGTGGCCATTGACCTATTCCAACTTTTCGCCTCAAAAGTAGCGCAAAGCAGCTTCACTATTGTTGGGGGCGTAGCCTTAGGGTTTAGTCTGGGGCTATTCTTCATGGGGCTGGGCACTGCCCGACCAGAAGGGCGAGGCCGCCGCATCACGCTCCTCTCTGGCAAGTCTAAACGCGACGAGGCAACGATTGGCGATGGAGAATACCCAGAGAGTGACGACAATCCCATCCAAGCCTTGTAGCGGCGGCGCGATATTTGTTAAATTCGTACCCATCAACTGGCATTGAGGAAAGAGGGTACACATGCGCCCATCTGCTCGCTGGGTCATCATCGGCGCGACGATATTGCTATTAGCGCTCATCGGCTATGTGCGCCTCAATATACAGACTGCCGCAATCCCATTAGGCACGCCGACGGGCGAACTGCTCTTTCTCGCAAACCGTGAGGGCGATTGGGATATTTATTTGCTACAAACCGATGGCACAGCGCTGAATTTGAGCAAGCCAGAAGAGGACGCACCCTATGACGATTATTTCCCCAGTTGGGCGATGGAT
>WGEI01000366.1 GCA_015492875.1 Anaerolineae bacterium
ATGCTCAAAATTATCCAAAATGAGCAGCATCTCTTTATCGCGCAAATAGAAAAGTAATTGGTCACGCGGGTCATCGTTGCCAGAAAAATCAAAATCTATGGCGTCCGCAATGGCAGAGACGATGAGGTCGGGGTCATTCAGTGGGGCGAGTTTGATGAAAAATACGCCGTCATGAAACTCGCTCAAAAAGCGCTCGCCCGCTTCTAAAGCCAGCCGCGTTTTACCCATGCCGCCCGGCCCCAATAGAGTGATGAGCCGCTTGCCATCTTCGCCCAAGAGGTTATATATGTCTTGCAGCTCGGTATCACGCCCGACGAACGGCGTCGGCTGTGCTGGCAGATTGTGCTTGCGCCGTGGCACAATGGCGTTGGTCTGGCTATTTGCGGCCACTGGGGTAGGGGTGGCGAAGCGCGATGAATCCGCTGGGATGATGGGATGCGGGCGGCGGGCATCGCCCCGAATAATCGCCTCTAACTCCGCCCCGACTAATCGCACACTAGGTATGCGGCGGGCGGGGTCTTTTTCCAGCATACGGTAGACCAAATCCGCCAGCGCCACCGGCACATCATCACGGTAAGCCTCCAAATCAGGCGTTGGCTCGCTGAGAATAGCCGTCACCGTATGGCCGACTTGGTCTTTGCCAAAGGGTAGTTGGCCGGTCAGCATCTCGAACAGCACGACGCCAAACGCCCAAATATCGGTCTTTGCATTCGCTTCTGCGCCCTGTAATAGCTCCGGTGCGAGATAAGAAACCGTGCCAACGAGCATGCCCTCCTGCGTCACACGGGATAGGCCAATCACCCGAGCCACACCGAAATCCGTCAGGCGTGGCGTGCCATCTTCCGCCAGCAAAACATTGGCTGGCTTAATATCGCGGTGAATAATCTCCAGACGGTGCGCCCGCGTCAGCGCATCCGCCAAATCTAGCGCCACGTAAAGCGTTCGCTGCACTGAGAAGCGCTCAGATTGCTTCAGCGCGTCGTACAGGCTGCCACCGGGTACGTATTCCATGACGATATAATGTAAATCGTCCTCTTGTTCTGTCGCTAAAATTTTTACGATATTCGGATGATTTAAGCGGCGCAGGACTTCGCCCTCGCGTTCAAATCGTTGCACAATATCGGGGTCGCGTTCAACCACGTCGGGCTTGAGTAACTTCAGAGCGACGGGTTCGCGCGTTTGCGTGTCGACGGCGCGGTAAACCGTTCCCATGCCGCCTTGCCCTAATATACCGCCTACACGGTAACGGTTGGCCACTAATTGACCTTGCCTCATTAGTTTTCTACCCCCGTGGGTTTTCTGTTTTGGCCTGTGATATTGTCTATATGTGCTTCTCAGACGGTATCGCCTATCACTTATCTTACACTGAAAAACAGCATTTTCTTGAATGTTGACGCAATTCTAATACGTGATAATCGCCCATCGAGTTGCAAACATCTTAGAATGTGTGTTTACATTGATTTTTTAATCAAGATTGACAATATGTGGAATTATATCTACGCTATAGGTGACGATAAAATATATTGAAAGGGCAGACTATGTTCATCCGCAATAAGAACCAAGCACAATACCGCCGTCGGGGTGGCCTCACTTCCTATTGGCTATTGAACTATGGCGATAATGACGAAAACCAGCTCATGTCCACTTGGGTGACCGTAGAGCCGGGCGGGCATCAAGCGATTCACCACCACGAGCCGCCACAAATTTACGTCATCATCGACGGGGAAGGGCTGATGACCGTTGGGGAAGAGCAGCAAACCGTACGGACGGGCGACCTCGTCTATATCCCGCCGAATGTGCCGCACGGCATTCAGAATACGGGCGATACTGTCTTGCAATATATCTCCGCCGCCACCCCCGCCCTCGATATTCAGCAGTATTACGATAAAGGCCAATTGAAAGCGCAGGCCTACGAAGAATAAGTCCAAACATCTGCCATATATCCCAAATTTTATCCCAACTTGGGTTATTTTGGGATATGTTCGGCTCTTTATGGTTCAAGGTTGGCGTGGGTTTTGCCGCTTTTGTGATGAGTGAACAAGCCGCTATGATGGCGCTTTTGGTCATGTTTCGCCCTGCGTTTTAACGCAAACGCTGCTATACTCATGGCGTTACCGGATACAACAACTAGATGAATGACGATGAGCGACCTGACCGAATTAACCATCAGTGAAGCTTTGGCCAAATTACGTAATGGCGAAATCACTTCCGTAGCACTCACCCGCGCCTACCTTGACCGCATCGAAAAACTTGACCCCACCATCCGCGCCTATCTCAAAGTGACGCCAGAGCGCGCCCTCGCCGATGCAGAAGCGGCGGATAAAGCGCGCCAGAACGGTGATGACCGCCCCCTACTCGGCATCCCTATGGCGATTAAGGATGTGCTCAGTACCGAAGGTATCGAGACCACCTGC
>WGEI01000367.1 GCA_015492875.1 Anaerolineae bacterium
GTATTGAGCGTTTTTATTGGGAGAATCGGCGAACAGGCCTCACATTGCTAGGGGTTGGCGTAGCCACCGAACTCATGGCGTGGGGAGAGCAACGCTTCGCAACCATTGAACATCATGCACGCCAGCTATTTAATGGCGCATTTGTGCAACATGCAGACCCCGAAGGCAGAGAATATGCCATGCCTCGTCTGTTTGGTGGGTTTGCCTTTCGTGATGATTTCACCCCAGATAACACATGGGCAGTTTTTAACCCTGCACATTTCATTTTGCCGCACTATCAACTTGTACAAACGCCAAAAGGCGCTTGGCTAACGGTTAATGTGCATGTCTCGCCAGATGAAAACCCTGAAGCCATTATCCCAGAATTGCAAGAAGCGCTTAATGCCCGTTGGCAATATCTCCAGCAGCTTTTAAGCGAAAATAAACCATCCCCTGAGCAGCCACCACTCCGCAATATACATTACCCGATGACTTTTGAGGCTTGGGAACAGGCAATCGAAGACGCTGTGCAAACTATCCGCGCTGGCCAATTGGAAAAAGTAGTTTTGGCACGTGTAGCGGAGGCACTGTTTACAGAATCGGTTAACATAGAAGCGGCCTTAGTTTATCTCGCGGGCGCTTACCCCGATTGTTATCGTTTTCTATTTGAACCGCGCTCAAATCACGCTTTTTACGGCGCAACCCCAGAGCTTTTAGTGAGCGTAGCTGGCGATACTGCCCGTACTATGGCGCTGGCAGGCTCAAGAAAGCGCGGGCAGACTGCTCAGGAAGATGAGCAACTGGCGAATGATTTGCTGCAAGACCCCAAAGAGCGCCATGAGCATAATCTTGTTGTTCAAGCAATTCGCCAGCGTCTAAAGACTGTCGCTGACCATCCCACCATGCCCAATAATCCTCAAGTTTTGAAATTGAGCAATATCCAGCATTTATATACTCCCATTCAAGTAAGTGGTCTAAAAACCAGTAGCGTGTTACCACTTGTAGAGCTGCTGCATCCAACGCCAGCGTTAGGTGGCGCGCCGCGCACTGAAGCCATGAAGTTCATTCGTAGTGCAGAGTTAGTGCCTCGCGGTTGGTATGCCGCGCCAATTGGCTGGATAGATTACCGTATGCAAGGCGCATTTGCTGTTGCTATACGCTCTGCTGTTGTTCAAGAAAAACGTGTTTGGATGTATGCTGGTGCGGGTATTGTCGGCGATAGTGTCGCTCAAAGAGAATGGGATGAAACAGCCCTCAAGTTCCGCCCTATGATGGATGCTTTACACATACAGGAGTGGGTAGATGCCTAATCGCAACACTGTTTGGGCGCGGACTTTCGTCGATGAGTTGGCACGGCAAGGGCTTCGCTATGCGTGTGTTGCCCCTGGTTCGCGCTCTACCGCATTAACGCTAGCCTTTGCCCAACATGAAGCGATTACAGTCTATAAACACCTAGACGAGCGTTCTGCTGCTTTTTTTGCGCTCGGTTTAGCGCTCTCCACTCATGAGCCAGTTGCTCTGGTATGTACATCTGGCACAGCAGTTGCGAATTTCTTCCCCGCAGTGATCGAATCCTTTATGGCGCAAGTCCCGCTATTAGTCTTAACCACAGATAGGCCTCATGAATTACGGATGAGTGGGGCTAACCAAACAATTGACCAAATAAAAATCTATGGCGACCATGTGCTTTGGTCGGTAGATGTTACACTACCTGAAAATCAGCCGACGGCAATTGCATACCGCAATTTGCGCACATTAGCAGCACGCGCCTATGCGATGGCTAATGGCTTGCGTAAAGGACCGGTTCATCTTAACTTCCCATTCCGTAAACCCTTAGAACCCACACCTGTCAACACTGATAAAATAGATATTCCTGCCCAAGCACTGCCAAGACCAGATTTTCAACCTTACACAACCTTCTCTCACGGCGACTTGCAGCCAGGTGCCGCCATTATTGAAAACCTCTATGGGTATATTAAACATGCCAAACGTGGCGTCATTGTATGTGGCGCGCGTTGCCCTCAAGGCGAATTCCCGAATTTAGTACGGCAGCTTTCACAGCGCTTCAGCTTGCCTATTTTAGCGGACGTGCTCTCAGGTGTGCGTTGGGTTGGTGAAGATAGTGAGGGCAATGTCTTAAGCGCTTATAACATGTGGTTGCCCTCGATACCATCTAAACCAGATTTAATCATTCAGTTTGGCGCGATGCCTGTAGCAACACCTCTGTTGCAATTTCTCAACATCACTGATGCTATACGTATCCAAATCAGTTCCGATGGCACATGGGCAGACGCAGACCATGTCACACATGATTTCATTCAAGTGAATCCCCTAGCGCTGTGCCAGAAACTGCTCGAAAAGCCTCCAATTGAGCATCGGTCTTATACTTCACTTTTGTCACAAATTGATGCCGCAGCCCGCACTGCTATTGAAGCGTTTTTTGAAGATGATACGTTATCAGACATGGCTGTAGTATTTGATATAGCGCGTCTTTTACCAAATAATACCAATTTATTCATTGGCAACAGCTTGCCCATTCGCCATTTTGATGAATTGGGTTTTCCCAACGATAAAGCAATCAACACTTACGCCAATCGTGGCGCATCAGGAATTGATGGAAACGTATCAACAGCTTTTGGGGTAAAAGCGGCTAATACAGAAAAGCGGCTTGTCGCAGTCTTTGGCGATGTCACATTTTTCCATGATATGAATGGCCTATTAGCAGCAAAGGCCTATAACCTCCCTGCTATCATCATCATCATCAACAACGATGGCGGCGGCATTTTTAAGCGCTTGCCTGTAAGAAATTTTGAGCCAGAATTTACCGATTACTTTGTAATGCCTCATGGCCTCGCGTTCAGCCATATCGCTGAAATGTTTGGGTTTTCCTATTATTGCCCTGCAACCCGAACCGAATTCCAAAGCATTTTTCAAGAAGCTCTTGCAAGCGATGACACTAGACAAGTAATAATCGAAGTTCGCACGGAGATAGCTCAAGACTTTGAGCAACACCAGCGACTACTTTCCTATGTTCAACAAGCCCTAAAAGGCTTCATTCAAAAATTTGTGCAAGATAAAGAGGAGAATTTACATGACATCTAAAGAGGAACAGGCTCGCATTACTACAGAAGATTTGATGAAACTTGCAGATTGGCAAGAAGTCAAATCTTATGAAGACATCACCTACCATAAGTCCGAAGGTATTGCTCGCATCGCTTTTAACCGTCCAGAGGTGCGCAACGCATTCCGCCCGCTCACCATCGATGAAATGACAGAAGCGGTTTTGGATGCTTGGCATGACACAGAAATAGGCGTTGTCTGGCTTACGGCTAATGGCCCCAGCCCCAAAGATGGTATCTGGTCATTCTGTGCTGGTGGTGACCAGAGTGTGCGTGGTCATGCTGGCTATGTCGGCGATGATGGTGTGCCGCGCCTGAATGTGCTACAGCTACAGCGCTATATCCGCACCATGCCAAAGCCTGTTATTGCTGTAGTGCCGGGTTTTGCTATTGGTGGTGGCCATGTGCTACATGTGGTTTGCGATTTAACCATCTCTAGCGATAATGCCATCTACGGCCAAACTGGCCCTATTGTTGGGAGTTTCGACGCTGGATTTGGCTCTAGCTATCTCGCCAGCATCATCGGCCAGAAGAAAGCCCGCGAAATCTGGTATCTATGCCGTCAATATACCGCTCAACAAGCATTGGAAATGGGGTTGGTGAATACCGTTGTGCCTTTAGCTAAATTGGAAGAAGAAGCGTTGCAATGGTCACGCGAAATCTTAGAGAAAAGCCCCATTGCATTGCGTTTCATCAAAGCTGGCTTTAATGCCGCATTAGATGGGCAAACTGGCGTTCAAGTGTTAGCTGGCGACGCTACCATGTTATTCTACATGACTGAAGAAGGTAGCGAGGGTAAAAATGCCTTCCTCGAAAAGCGTAAACCGAACTTTAAGAAATTCCCGCGTCGCCCGTAGGTTTTGAATAATCAGAGGCGAGTATTTATGCAGGATTGGCTTGCTACACGCGTTAATGCTTCACCCCAAAATAAAGCCATCATCACACCAGAGGGGACTTGCTGGTCTTATGACGATTTGAATCGTCAGACGGCTGTTTTATGTGGCTATCTCGTTAAACTGGGGTTAGGGCAGGGGGATAGAATAGGCGTTCTCATGCCTAATTCTCTGTACTATGTGGCACTTGTTCACGCGGCCATGCGCATGCAGCTTGTTCTCGTCCCGCTGAATATTCGCCTCTCTGTTGAAGAACTACAGTATCAAATTGAGCATACAGAATGTTCGGCAGTATTTTGTTCAGCAGAAACAATTTCGACAGCTAAGAAGTTAACAGGTTGCGCACAATACACACTAGAACATGATGGCGTTGCTGATATTCCCGCGTTGTGGTCTACTAAGCCCGCAGAGCCTGTTTGGCTGGCTGAAATCGATTTAGACGCCCCATTTGCCATCATTCACACATCGGGTACGAGTGGTAAGCCGAAAGGCGCTATCCTCACATTATCAAACTTTTTCTATAGCGCTACAGCTTCTGCCTATCGACTTGGCGTCCTTCCCAATGATATTTGGCTGTGTGTTTTACCTCTTTACCACGTTGGCGGATTGAGCATTGTATTACGCTCTGTCCTGTATGGCACAGCCATAGAACTTCATACCCGTTTCGAGCTTAATCAGGTGGAGAAAGCGCTACAGGAGCGCCAAATTTCGCTCATTTCCCTTGTTCCGACCATGCTTTACCGCTTGTTGCATGAAAAGCGCTCTGCATGGACAGAATCGCTCCGTTTGGTTTTGTTGGGTGGTGCTGCACCAAGTGAAGAATTGCTATCCCTAGCCAAGTCCCATAATGTGCCATTCGCAACGACATACGGCCTCACAGAAGCTACGTCCCAAGTGGCGACACTTCCTCCAGATAAAGCGTTATTGAAAAGCGGTAGCGTTGGTCGTCCGCTCCTATGGACAGAAGTCACAATTCAAAACACAGATGGAGAACGGTGTGCTGACGGTGAAATTGGCGAAATTATTGTGCGCAGCCCAACGGTTATGCAAGGGTACTATCAAGACCCAGTGGCGACAGCCCAAGCTATTAACAACTCGTGGCTGCATACCGGTGACATGGGGTATATCGATGCAGATGGTGATTTATGGGTGGTGCAACGGCGCAGTGATTTAATCGTCACTGGTGGAGAGAATGTATACCCCTCTGAAGTGGAAGCAGTTTTGCGGCAACATCCCGCAGTAAAAGATGTGTGTGTAGTTGGTGTGCCAGACGCAGAATGGGGGCAGCGTGTCGTGGCAATGGTTGTGATCAAAGATGGAAGGCATGTCACCGTGACCGATTTAGTCGCCTTTTCTCGCCAACATCTGGCCGGCTATAAGCAACCGCGCTTCATAAAATTTGTGGATGAATTGCCCCAAACAGCCTCTGGAAAAGTGCATCGCAGCCGCATTCAGGAGTTGCTGTCATGAGAATTATGTGCGGCGATGTTGCGTATAACGTCACTATCGTGGGGCAGGGCGCTCCGATTATATTTTTGCACGGCTTTACAGGCAGTTATGAAAGCTGGGCGCGTATATCAACACCCTTAAGCGAGCACTATACAACGATTTGTGTTGATTTATTAGGACATGGCGAAAGTAGCAAACCTGCAAACTCGCAACGTTATACCATGCCGAATGTGGCTGATGATTTGTGCCATATCTGCGATGAGTTGCATATAAGTAACGCCCATGTTGTGGGATATTCTATGGGTGGCAGGCTGGCGCTATATTGGGCATTACATAAGCCCCATTATGTCAAAACGCTTATTTTAGAGAGCGCATCACCCGGGTTAAAGCGAGAAGCAGAGCGACTTGCACGCCAAAAATCTGACAATCTCCTTGCCGCCCGCATCGAGGCTGAGGGGATAGAAGCCTTTGTCGCTTATTGGGAGACACTTCCTCTGTGGGAAAGTCAACAAGTTCTACCTCCTGCAGTTCGGCACAGCTTACGCCAACAACGCCTGAAGAATAGCTCAATAGGTTTAGCGACTTCATTGCGCGGTATGGGAACGGGACAACAGCCTTCCTTATGGGATTCGCTCATAGGTTTCACTAAACCCGTTTTGCTGATAGCTGGGCTTTTGGATAAAAAATACACCCAAATAGCACAAAAAATGGACGCACTTTTTCCTGCTAGCGAACTTTGTTTAATCAATGGTGCAGGGCACAATGTCCATCTAGAAGCCCCAGAAAGCGTCATATCTGCCATTGATGATTTTCTCTCTCGCCAGCAGTAAGCATAGGGGGTGTAATATGACCGTTGATATAGCACTTCAGGAACAGCTGAAGGCGCTCGATATTC
This sequence comes from Anaerolineae bacterium, assembly GCA_015492875.1. Lineage (GTDB taxonomy): Bacteria > Chloroflexota > Anaerolineae > Aggregatilineales > Phototrophicaceae > S146-30. The sequence continues at coordinate 6,336 of WGEI01000367.1, forward strand.
AAATTTTGGAACTTTTGAACCAACGTGCACGAGTAATTGCCCAATTGCCTCCCTGTTCAGCAGGTCAATGGGATAGCTATATCGTAGAGCTGCAACAGACAAACACAGGAACGCTCTCCAATGAGGCTGTTAAACGTATCTGGCAAAGCCTTAATAGCAATATGGTCAATACCGATGATAGTGAGCGGGCGCATTATTTGTACGAAAAATCGCCGAATAAATGGCGAACTATTGTTGACTTGCCCAATAGCGCCTCCATAGGTGCGGGGAATTTTCAAATCATTGCAGGCCCTTGTGCGGTGGAAAGCTATGAGCAGTTAGATGCTATGGCGCAAGTTTTATCTAGTTATGGTGTGAAAATATTGCGCGGTATGGCGTTCAAGCCGCGCACCTCTCCCTATGATTTTCAAGGTTTGGGTGAAGAAGGCCTCGCCATCGCTCGCCAAGTGGCTGATAAATACAACATGGTTTTAGTCAGTGAGATACTAGACGCTTCCCAAATCCCCATGATGTATGATTATGTCGATATTTTTTGGGTTGGCTCAAGAAATATGCATAACAGCTTTTTGCTGCGCGCCGTTGGGGAAATCGATAAGCCCGTTATCCTCAAACGTGGTTTTGGCGCGACTATGAAAGAATGGCTCATGGCTTCCGAGTACATTTTACTTGGTGGCAATGAGGATGTGATATTGATTGAGCGCGGAATACGCACATTTAACGATTGGACGCGCGCGACATTGGATATTAGCGCCGTACCGCTAGTGAAACAACACTCACACCTTCCGATTGTGGTTGATATTTCGCACTCTGCGGGACGGCCCGACATAGCAACGGGCTTAACAGCAGCAGCTATCGCCAGCGGTGCTGATGGCTTAATGGTTGAAGTGCACCCAAACCCGAAGCAGGCGCTAAGCGATGCCCAGCAACAACTAACGCCAGAACAATTTGCAGATGTCGTTCAAACAGTAGCGCGTTTCCAGCGAGAACCGATTGCACAACTTTAGTCAAAAGGGTGCTTCTTGCTTAAGTTAGCACCCTCAATTTTCCGCTTTTTTACTCATGATAAGGTTACTTATCACGGACTAATTGGATTACAACAGCTTTTAGGGTAGTAGAAAGCCGTTTTATGCTGAGTTTATGAACTCAAGGCGATTGCCAAAAGGATCTTGGGTGTAAAAACGGCGGCGTGGCGCTAGTTTGGTATCCCATCTAACTGGAAGTTTGATTGTGCTAAACGATATGCCAGTTCATCCAGCTGCTCACATATAAATGCCGGGTGCGCTTTCTGTGCAGGCATAAAACTAGCGTCAGTGCCATAGTGCAATTGCCGCCCATCTGGTAAAGCAAACCAGACGCCACCTTTATGAGCTAATGTTTCTGGCTTCGGTATTTCGATTAGCTCTAAAATATCTTCACAAAACTCTCTAGCTACCTTCTCTTGGCCAATTGGCATAGCCAAGAGTAAATGATCGACTCCTAAAATCATAGAAACTTCTCGTAGTCCTTCTTTATGAGCTAATCGCCGACAGCGCGGATAATTTGCTCTTGATGCTCAACAGGCAAGTTTTGTTCTGCAAAGTTCCGAACGGCCTCGATACCCGCTTGCGTAATGTATACCTGACCGTGTTGTATCTTTGCTAACTGACGTAAGCGCACTCTGGCCAAAACGCGCTCCAATTTCATTCGTGGCCATTGGAGGTGCTGGTGAAGCGTTTCTAAGGCCAACTCTTCGGCTTCACGCTCTCCCCCAAGATGATTATACAGGTGTACTAAAAGCATTTGGTCTTCAAACTGCAACCTCCGCAAGCGACGATTAATGATAGTGGCAATTAAACCATAGCGTGGGGACATCATCCAAACAACAACAAATATAGCTGCTAACATCAGTACCATCGCCGCAGAAATAGAGGTGTTCCAAGTAGTATATCCGTTAAGCTCAATTATGCTATCGAGCCATTGCAATACGCCATCTAAAGGTAGACCCCAAAAATAGCCACGTGCTAAATCATACCCCCAATACACGCCAGCTATACCGAAAATTGGGGACAAAATGATTATCAAACTCAACCTATCGGTCAATAAATAAGCCGTAGCTACAGGGATAATAAAGAATGCGACAACAAGAATTGAGCCAACAGCATCAAAGGCCGCAACAGCAGTCAAACTGACCAATATCATGAGCGTATAATGAAGCACAGTCGGGCGAAAACCTAATGCGCCAGCCAAAGCCTCATCAAATGAGACCAATTTAAGCTCTTTGTAGAACAAAGTGATGAAAATAATGTTGACTAGAGCAATAAGCCCCATAGTGGTAATCGCACGAGGCCATCGAACTTGAACGGGTGGCGAATCAATCAGGCGCTCTCGCCAAGCTTCCGCCGCCGTATGTGTGCCACAGTTAATGCAGTAAGTCTCAAACTCAGCTTCTGGGTCTCTGGGGCTAAGACCGCCAGCAGAACAATTAGTACAACGTCGACCAAATTCAGCGCGGGCATCATCTGGGGTGATGGTTATACTATCGCATTGTTCGTAGCAATGCACATTGATATTGGCATAGGCAACCCCAATTTCGCCAACTAAAACAGCATCTTCATCGAGGTGGACATTATCTACATAGTGTGAAATGAGAATAATAGCCAATGCAAACAAAAATGGAAACGCAAGCCCTAAAGCGGCATCAGCCTTAACTAACCCCGAACGGTATATGGCCTCAGTGAGCATAACCGTCACCACGCCAGCGGCAGCAGCGCCAATTAATAATAATGGCGAATTCAAGTCTGGATTTGCACCCAAGCCCACCATAATCATGAATGCCACGACAATACCTAAGAGCACAGTATGGCTAATTGCATCGCTAGTGAGTGCCATTTTGCGCAATAACAAAAACACACCGGGTAAAGCCGCTGCTATTGCAACCAGTGCGCCAACGATGATTGCTACATTACGCGGTTGTGCCATGAAGGTATTAAGTTGCTCAATGGAAGTGAAATTCAATAAAATGTCGATAATCATCCGCTCAATAATCAACATATTTCATGACTCCAAATTCTGTTTATCGGTCAACTCATTGGCCAACACTTCCAATTGAGATACAGCATCTTCGGGCAAACAATGGCGAATATCGATTTCGCGCTCTTCACGGATAGATGGCAAGCTCAACGCTTCGCTGTGTTGGCGATAGAGCGCCCATAGCAACCTGTTGCGGTCTTCGTGAATAGCCGCCGCTTCTCCGCTATCGGTTAGCGCCCATTTATCCTTCCCTACGCTACGTATCAGACCAGCTTTGTGGAGATAATAAAGGCCTGTTTTGGCAATAGGGCCTCTCAACGCCCTTAAATACCCTTCTGGGGCTGGATAATGAGGGTCATCATGTTGGCAGGCATGGCGATAAATATCAATCAACACATTGATAGCGGCAAAACGGCGCTTATCCTGCAACTGCCGCCACCATGTCCATAATAAGCCACGTTCTGGCGCAAATAAGAGGGAAATAAACACCAAAGTGAATGCTACCGTGATAATGATTGGGCCTGTGGGTAAACCTGTATCGATGCCACTGATAACTGCGCCCGAAGCCCCACTAAACGCGCCAAACATCATTGAGAGAATAGTCATTTGCCCTAGATGGTGCGTCCATTGCCGTGCCGCTACTGCTGGCGCAATGAGCATCCCCACCATGAGAATAACGCCCGCCAGCTGTAAACCTAAGACGATAGCGACTACAATAAGTGTTCCTAAAAGCAGGTCTAGCAATTGGACAGGATAGCCATTTGCCCCTGCGAATTCTCGGTCGAAAGTGATTAATTTGAATTCTTTCCAGAAAAACAATATCCCCAAAAGCGCGAATGTTCCTACAATGATGATGAGTTCGACATCACGCCGAACAATAGCCGCTGCCTGCCCAAAAATGAATTGGTCTAAGCCGGCTTGGCTGGCATCGGGCAATTGCTGAATAAAGCTTAAGAATGTCAGCCCTAGTGCGAAAAAAGTCGTTAGGACGATGCCCATCGCCGCATCTTGTTTAATGCGCGTTGTGTTAGTAATAGCGCGTATACCCTGTGCTCCAATCCAGCCAGCGATACCAGCGCCAACTAATAACCAGCCCAATTGACGGCCAGCGATTAAAAAAGCAATAGCAATGCCCGGCAAAGCCGCGTGGGATAGCGCATCCCCCATTAAGCTTTCTTTACGTAAAACAGTGAATGTACCCAACATGCCACTGATTGCACCTAACAATGCCCCACCAACGGCCACAGTTGTTAGGGTGTAGTCATAGCGGACGCCTAATGCAATGCTTAGGGGTATGAAAATCAAAAAGATAAGCGCCATAATAGCGATAACCCACCAAACATGATGCGATTTATACTGCATCGCCAACCTCCGCATATTCCGCTGAGTCTCTTGTGCTGGTCACATCAATCGCGCCGCTAGCAGCTCCAATACCAGCAATGCGACCACCATAGGTTTTTCTGAGGTTGTCGTTAGTAAATGCTTCATAGACCGTCCCAACCGCAACCATTTCCACATTTAGCAACGCAACCCAGTCAAAATAATCACGAACGGTTTGTAAATCATGGTGAACGACGATGACGGTTTTCCCACGCTCTCGTAATTCTTTGAGTATATTCACAATCGCCCGCTCGGTGACTGCATCAACAGCAGCAAACGGCTCGTCCATGAAATACACTTGCGCATCTTGAACCAGTGCGCGGGCGAGGAATGTGCGTTGTTGTTGCCCACCGCTCAGCTGGCTAATTTGGCGGTGCGCTAAGTGTGCGATACCAACTTGCTCTAGCGCAGACATCGCTAACTCGCGCTCTTTTTTGCCCGGTCGCTTAAACCATCCGATTTTCCCATAAAGCCCCATCATCGTTACGTCAAGCACCGATGTCGGAAAATCCCAATCCACACTCCCGCGCTGCGGCACATAACCGACCAAATTCCGCGCTTGGCGGTAAGGCTTGCCATATATACGGATGCTGCCGGCAGCACGTGGGATGAGGTCTAAAGTCGCCTTAATAAGCGTGCTTTTGCCAGCCCCGTTAGGGCCGACTATCGCCAATAAAACCCCTTCAGGAACGCGTAAATCGACGTCCCATAGCGCTGGTTTACTGTTATAAGCGACAGTGAGGTCGTTAATCTCTAAAGCCCAGTTGCAACTCTTGCCCTGCTCTGTCATTATATGCTCCTCTGCTAAATTCCTACCGCCCTACCCTATACAGTGAACTATTCTTCTTCAGCCTCAACGCTCGCTACATTGAGCAAATCTTCGGGCGGTACGGGTATGAGGTCGTCTGGCCATTCTGGAACTGGATAGCCATAACTTTGCAGAATAGTGATGATATTCTGTCCCAACATACCGATATACGTACCACCAAACGTATCTATTTCTCCCATTGCATCGGAGAACAAAACTCGCACGCCAATGTTC
>WGEI01000368.1 GCA_015492875.1 Anaerolineae bacterium
ATGATATGCCGCTTGACGTTTCCCTAGAACTCGCACGGGAAGCCGAAGAATTGGCTAAGGAAGCATATGGCCGTAATGCCGTTGTGTTCACCGAAGCCCATGGCACAGGGCAAATGCGGCGAGCTGGCGCCAAATGGGAAGCGCATGGTGTGCAGGTTGTCGAGATTTTGAGCGAGCTTCAAGGCTATTTTGCGCGTAAGGAGATGTCATCGAGCACCCCTTACGATATTCAAGAGTTAGTGCTTGATTTAGCGCCAGATGAGGCGAAAGAAGGACTACAACAAGCATTTGAGTTTGACTTGAGGCGGCTCATTATCCGTCGTATAACAGAGGCAGTCAAAAGCTCTGAAAAAGAGAAGGTAGCAGACCGTATTGTTAAGTCGCTATTTGACCTTAAGAATGCAGACATGTCTTGGAAAGACATCGTCAACTGGCTCATTCTAGTTCGCTTTTTGGCGCAGAGTGACAAGCAGAAAGCTCAAGAACGAGGCCTGGAGGAGGCGCGCTGATGCAATGGTTATTTGTAGAGCCTAATGATGTATGGATGTTTCGTAATGCGAAGCCATTTAATGCGGCACAAAACTTTGTAGCGCGGAGCATCTTCCCGCCTATGCCCATCACCATTCAAGGGATTATTCGCTCTAACTACCTTGAGGGGCAAGGTGTCGATTGGCGGCATTACCCGGAAAACTATCCTCACTTATTTGAACAAGTTGGGGATGTATCAACGATGGGAGAATTGACTATTGATGGCCCATGGATTGGGCGGCGTCATGAGCGAGGTGTGGAGCAACTTTTCACTTTTCCCCTAGATTTGCTCTATAACGACGACCTCACCACCTATGATTTGATGGCGCCGGGTGAAATGGAAATGCAAACCGATGCGCCATTTGATGGTTGGCTGCCGGTGGTTCGCCCGCCTAATCTCGGTGGGGGAGATGTCAAAGCCTATCAATCGCGTAAAGGGTGGATTACTGGTGATATGTTGCACGATTATATTCGGGGAGATGTAACCGAACTAACGCAACGCTATATTCACCTCGATGACATTTTTGAAGAAGAAGAGCGTGTGGGGTTGGCGATGGATCGTAAAAAACGCGCCCATCGTGAGCACCATTTTTATCATGCCAAGTTCGTTCGTATGAAAACCGCTGTTGGTTTACTTATCGGGCTAAATCAAGCGCTTTTCCAAGATGGTGATTGGTTGCGAATGGGGGGAGAATCGCGCAGTGGGCGGATAAACCTTGTTGATAGCCCAATATGGCCAGAGCAACCGCAAGCAGGTCGGGTAAAAATTGTCCTGCAAACGCCGGCTTACTTCAGCTATGGATGGCATCCACAAAACTTCGATTGGTCACCGTGGGTGGGGCCGCATGGCCGCCTCGTCAGCTACATCACAGAGCGCGCACAATATCACAGCGGCTGGGATTTGAAGCGCCGCCGCCCCAAGCCAACGCGGGCATTTGTGCCGGCAGGCAGCGTTTTCTACTTTGAAGACGCTCAATTGACGGGGCGTCCATTCACAGAAACCCCCAACAACGAACCTGATTATAGCCAAATGGGATTTGGCGCTTATATCAGCGCCGATTGGGATTATCTAGCATAGTGAATTTTAAGTTGAATTGAAAGGACAATAACGATGACTCAAAAAATCCAACGTGTACTCTTCCTTTATACAGAAAGTTCGCTCCATGCGGGGACTGGTAGCACGGTATCTGTGGTTGATTTGCCCATTCAACGTGAGCGCACGACCGAGTATCCCATTGTGCAGAGCACCGGCATTAAGGGCGCATTACGGAGCCAGTATAGTGGCAATGGGGATGCGGAGAGCATTTTTGGTCCAGATACCGATAAAGCTGACAGCTTTGCTGGGGCCTTATCCGTTGGCGATGCCCGCATCGTGCTCTTCCCACTCCAATCCCTGGCGGGTGTCTTCGCCTATGCTACCAGCGCTGCGGTGTTAGCACGCCTGCAACGCGATTTAAGTTATGCCAAGATTCAATCACCGGCGATTGAACCGCCGCCAGCAGATAGCGCATTCGTGACAGGAGATAGCAATTTGCTTGCAGGCGGGCGCGTTGTGCTGGAAGAATTTTCCTTTGAGCCGCAACAGGCGTCATTTGCCGATGAATGGGCGCAATTTTTAGCAACCCACGCTTTGCCAGCTGGTGAAGAATATGCTTATTGGCGCGATAAACTGTTACACAGCCTCATCATCCTGCCGGATGACGATTTCCGCGAGTTTACTAAAACGAGCACTGAGATTGTCACTCGTGTGCGCCTTGACCCCGGCACGAAGACTGTTAAAACCGGTGCGCTTTGGACGCAGGAGTCATTGCCGTCCGATACGCTGTTGTACAGTTCAATCATTGTCAATGCATCTCGCAGCAGCAATAAGATGAGCGCCGAAGACGTTTTCGATGCGCTACAACAGGGATACAGTAACCGTATCCAAGTCGGCGGCGATGAAACAACAGGCAGTGGTTTTGTAGCCATGAAGTGGCTTTAGTGAGGGGAAGGCAGAATCATGACAACACGTCAAACACGTCAACAAGAATTGGCTGCTAGCGCATGGCAGACTATTGAAGAGGTGGAAAACCGAACCGCATCACTACGCAAAAAATATGGCTCATTGGTGCGTGGCTTACCAGCGATGGTTCAAACCGATGGCCTCGCCCAAACCTTAGCCTTTTTGAAAGCCAAAGACGGCAATAAAGGTGACACTGAGCATGGATTGGCTTATACCCATATTCAAGAGTGGGTGCTGGGAAAGTTCGGTCATCGTGGACATAGAGACTTGATGGAGCTGCTCTTAGATATGAATAGCAGTGAATATCGCTGGGCAACCCATGAAGCGCTATCTTACCTCCATTGGCTGAAGCGCTTTGTAGAAGCTAAAGGATGGAAGAGCGATGAGGAATAACCGGCAATTATCCTATCACTATC
>WGEI01000369.1 GCA_015492875.1 Anaerolineae bacterium
GAGCAGTTCTTCCATCTGAAGTAAGGCTTCATACACTTCCGTCTCGGTAGCCAATGGCAGCGGCTCGGCATCTACGGCAACGGTGGCGGGGTCGGTGATGATGACGACGGTTTCGAGCGTAGTCGCTGGCGCTTCTGGGTCGGCAGGGTCACGCAGGAGGATATTCTCCACGTTATCTTGCCCATCGAGCACTTCGCCAAAAATGGTATGGCGCAAATTCAAGTGGGGTGTGGGCACAGTGGTGATGAAGAATTGGCTGCCATTCGTGCCGAGAATGCCCTGCTCTGGGCGGTTGGCGTTGGCCATCGCCAATAAGCCGGGGCGGTCAAAGGTTAAAAATCCGACAAACTCATCTTTGAACTCGTAGCCGGGGCCACCACGCCCTGTGCCGGTGGGGTCGCCACCTTGTGCCATAAAATCCTCAATCACACGGTGGAAAATGGTGTTATTGTAAAAACCGTTTTCCGCCAAAAAGACGAAATTATTGACAGTGACAGGCGTCGCCCATTCGAACAAGTCCACATAGATGGGGCCGGCATCGGTGCAAAGAATAGCGCGGTAGTCAACACCTTCTTCTAAAACGTCTTCTGGCTGGGTGTATTCGCGTGTTTCTGGCTCTGGGGCTGGGGTTTGTGCTGCGCAAATTTCTTCGGGGGTTTGGGCATCTTGTGCATAAACCGTTGTCCATGTGAAGAGCAAAAGTACAACGAGTAATACAGACAAACGTTTCACGGTTCACTCCTGTAGGTTATATCAATCCAACTATCGCCAACACCAATACACAAGCCATCAGCATGTCACTCAGTGCGCGATAGTCATCGGGTAAGGTAACACAGCAAAGAAAAGGCGACAAGCGCCGCCTCCCCTACGTTTCATCATTCTGGTTGCGGCGCTGGGAGAAGTTCTAAGGTCAAGCGGTAATCGCCATTGGTCGTGCCCTCGCGGAGGCCATAGCGCGTCACGGCGATGATGTATTGGCCGTCGGCGGGCAGAGTATAAGTGATGGTCGCGTTACGATTGCTGGGGCTTATATCGTCATTCACAGCGAGGTTATTATCGTCGGCATCGCGCAAAACCAAAATGGGGTCTAGTGTGCCGGTTAGCGTTTCGGCAGAGATGCGAATCGTATCGCCCTCGTTGCCGGCGAAGCGGTAGAAGCGGCCATAGACCTGATCGTTAATGGTGGCGGTGACACTTTGGCCATAGACGATGGGCGTATCCCCACCTTGTGAAGCGCGTTGTTGGGGCGTTGGGCGGGTGATGTTGCCGCTTTCGATGACGAAACTCTGGCCGTCTTCGACAACGCGGATTTGTGCCTCGTAACGGTTATCGGGGCGCAAGGTCACGTTATCTTCGGGGCTTACTTCTAAAACGGTCTCGCCATTCACCGCTACATTCAAACTGAAGGCGACAGCCCCGCTCATCATGCAGTCATTTTGATACCATACCCAAATATCGTATGTGCCCTCCATCAAGGCATCTGGTGGCCAGAAGATATGCTCTACGGGCTGGGCGCTGGGCGTTTCGCAATTGGTGTTGCTATCAATTTGAAGCGCGCCGCCGCTGGGAATACGGGGGACAGCCCACGAGACAATGCGGCCTGTTGGCGCACGGACGAATAGGTTCAAATCCGCCTCGCCGCTCCACTCTAGGGTAGCGGTGACCGCACCGGGTTGCAGCGCAATTTGCCCAACAGTGAACACCAAGTCGTAGTCGCCGGTGGTTGTGCCGCTGAGCAAACCGGCGCGAGTGGCTAGTATGTAATAATCGCCATCAGCGGGCAGCGGGAATTGCAAAATGCGGGCGTCGCGGCCTGTGCCGGTGTTATCGTTAAAGGCCAGTTCATTCAATTGCGCATCGGTGAGGGCGAGGAAGGGGTCTAGGGCGCTATCCGCATCGGCGGTCATTTGAATGGTGACGACTTCGCCCGCTTTACCGCTGAAGCGATAGTAATCAATCGGTTGGCGGGTTGTGATACTGCCTTTATAGCGCTCGTTATAGCTGGCCGTTATGGTGGGCAATTTGTTGACATCAACCGCAATACCGCCAAGCGTCAGGGTGAATGTGCCGCCAACGCCTTGCCGCGCATTGTGCAGTTGCAAGATGTATGTGCCGCTGCGGGGGATGCGGGCGCGAATGCGGGTGGTCGCCCCTTCAGTGAATTGGCGCTGGCTGATATTTTGCAGGTTCAGGTCTAGCACCGATAATTCGGGCATCACGCCGCTGTTGGGGTCATCTAGGGTTAAGCTGGCGATGAGGTTATCGCCAATGTGGGCGTTGAGGATATAGCCGATGGTCGGCGTATCGGCAGTAAATTGCCCTTGAATGGTCTCGCCCAATTGAATGACTGCAGTCGCCAAACGGGTCGGATAAATATCGAACGTGCCACTGCCGCCCGCTGCACTGGCTTCAATCAGATACCAGCCGGTTTCTGGCAAGGTGGCAAAAGCGGCAACTTCGCCACTTCTCAAGGTGGTGGTTTGGCTGATAACGGTCAAATCGGGGTTGAGGATATTCAGTTGGGGCTGTAAATCGCCACTGGTCGCGGTCATGATGATGCGAACGAAATCGCCCTGCTGCCCGCCCAACACAAAATAGACCAGCGGGTTCTCCTCATCGATTGCGCCCGCGCCAATCTCCTCAAAATCGATAAATGTATAATCAACGCCATAGGGCGGCGGCGCACTGAGCGGGTCAACTTCGGTTTGTTCTACCGCGCCAGAAACGTCGAGCGTGAGGCGGAATGTGCCGCTGGAAGTACCGGTTTCTTGGTCAAAACGGGTGGCCTCAATAGTATAAGTGCCGCTGCGGGTGATGCTCTGCACAATTTGGGCATCGCGCACGCCGGTTTCGCGGTCATCGTTAGTCGCCAGTAGACGCCCTGTTGGCCCTAGCAACAGCAAAAACGGGTCAAGGTCGCCGCTGGTGGTTTCCATCGTGATAGTAACGGTATCGCCCTCTTGGGCTTCAAAGCTATAGCGCACGCTGAAGGTGGTATCGTTGATATTGCCTTCATAACTGCCGGGGGTGATAGGGAAGGCCTCTTGAGCTAAGACCGCACCAAAGAGCCAAAAGGATATAATCAAGATAGGGAAAAATTTACTTTTCATCACAGCCATCCCAAAATTTTCCAGCAGTATTTTTGACACACACCACATTATAACATCGCATGCTTTTGAGCACGCAACGCAACTAGGAGAAAAACAATGTTGAAACGGTGGATGATTGTTTGTTTGTGCTCACTGCTCGTTATAGGGGCGGGGTACGCACAGGAAGAAAGCACATTGCCAGAAGACCATCCGCTAGTTATGATGCTATCTCGCTTGCCACATACGTTGGCAAACCCGTTTTTATTGGATGAGATGTTCTCCAGCAATCCATTGCAATATGTCAATGTTGAAGCCTCATTGATGATCGAGGGCGCGCCGCTAGTTACAGATACACAGGCACTGAGCGCCCTCGATGATGACACACAACGCCGTTGGCGATTGGCCATGCAGCGCCTTTTGTTAGCATTTTCTATGAACTACTTCGAGAACACAGTAGAAGCGCGGGCGTTAACTGGCCTCAATGCTTATGATGTTCAGCAAACCGCTTTCTTTGGTTTGCCGGAAACGGTTCTCCTCGCTGGTGAGTTTGATATAGATGCTGTCCAAACTGCGCTAGAAAATTATGGCTACGCGGCGCAAGCTATCGACGATGCGGAAGCGGCCACCATCTGGCGCAGGGCAGACGGGCAAGATGATATGGCCATGTCTCTAGAAGACCGTAGCGCCTTCATGTTCGGTGGAGATTTTGGGCGTAAACTGCCCGTCGCTATCCTGCCGGATGGAACTATCGCCAGCAGCCCTATTCAGGCCATGTTGGCGCGTATTGCGCAAACCCAAGCAGGTCATGCGCCCAATCTCCTCAGCCAGCCTGAATACTTCACTGCTGTTGACGCCATCCTCAATGGGGAAGCGATGGATGATTTGGTGCAGGCCGCGTTCTTCCACCCACTATACTTCCCGGCAATGACAGAGTTAACCGTTGGAGACATTTTAAGCGGTAGTGTCAATCAAGAGGCGATTGACGCAGTAAACGCCTATCTTGAACCGTCGCTGCCCCCCTATAGTTTGGCCTATTTTGCCGACGGGCAATCGGGCGAGATGAGCATATTGCAGGTGGGGCTTGTCTATCGTGATATAGAAACAGCGCAAGAAGCCCTGCCCATTTTAGAGGCGCGCATTCGGGGGATGGCGCGATGGGAGGTGGAAGGCGTCGATGCGCAGCCATTATTAGACGGAATCAACGGGGCAGAGGTTTCCGCCATCGTGTATGAAGGCGAGCGCGGCGCGGCGGCTATCGTCTCCATTCATTACCCCGCTGGCGAGGACTTTGCCGGTAATAGAGGCCCCTATGGGCGGCTATATAACATTTTCATGAGGCTGTTCACCAACCGCGCCCTAGTCGCGCTGTGGTATTAGTTATCTGGCGCAAGCGATGAGAAGTAGTCATGCACAATGTCGCGCAGGCTAAGCGGCACATAACCCCGTTCAATGGCACGACTGGCGGCGTCGCTATAATCGGCAAACACTTGATTATAGGGCACAGCCGCTTGACCTAGCGGATTTTCGTTGAAATCGCCCTCTTGGAGGGGTTGGTCGCTAGCATCGGGTTCTAAAATGACCGTCGCATCACTCGATGCGCTATCGATAGCTTGCGGCGCATAAATCGGGTCATATTGGGCTTCGCCCTGCCCATCGGGGTTATTGCTCTGTACGGGCGGGGCGTTGCCCGCACTGGAGGCGGTTTGATTCGGCTGGTTCTCATCACCAGAACCCGCAGCAGCGGATTCTGTACCCTCGCTACTATTCGAACTGCCAGCTTGGTCGCTTTCAGAGGCATTTTCCGCCGATTGTCCCGTTTCGCCCCCGCTTTGGTCACTGGCGTTTTGGCCAGCTTGGTCGCCCTGCCCTTCTTGCCCGCCACTTTGGCCATCGCTATCTTGCTGGCTGGCAGTATCGCCACTGCTACTCTGTGGGCGGCTTTGCTGGTCGCCCTGCTGGTTCTGGCCGCTTTGTTGTTGATTATTGGATTGGGCAATTTGTTGCGCCTGTTGTTGCAATTGTTGGGCGCTATCGCTGAGCTGTTGGGCGCTTTGTTGTTGTTGCTGTTGCTGGTTCTGGCTGCTCTGTAGTTGCTGTTGCAACTGTTGGGAGAGTTGTTGCGCGGCTTGCTGGTCACCTTGCTGGATAGCGTCGGCGAGTTGCTCTAGCGTTTGGGCAATTTGAGGTTGGCTTTGCTGGAGCGCCTGTGCGGCCTGTTCCAAAGCCTCTGCAGATTGTCGTTGCTGTTCCTGCGTCATATCGTCCGCTTGTTGCGCCATCTCTTCCGCCGCCTCTGCGATTTGCTCTTCGGGCGTCTGTTCGGCTTCATCGGGTTGCTCTTCGGCGGTGGCGTCTTCACTATCAGCCGCATTCTCTTGGGGGCGTGTTTGCCGTTCGGCCAGCGCATCGGCGGCAGATTCTAGCGCCTGCTGTTGCTGCTGCAACTGTTCTTGCATGGCGGCGGCGCGCTCCTCTAGCTGCTGCTGCAACTCCGAGATGGCGGCAAAAGCCTCTTCTGGAGAGACGCCCTGTTCCCGCAATTCTTCAATGGTGGTCTCCAATTCTTGCAGCAGGGCATCACGTTCTTCCGCACTGAGTGCGGTATCGCTGGCGACAAGCTCGGTTAAATCGCGTAATTCGTCGATAGCGTCTTCTACACCAGCGGCGCGGACAGTTTCGGCTGTCAGTTCCTGCTCCATAGGATTGGGCAATAGCAACAGCAAGATGAGCACAAAACTCAACAGCCCGACGCCGGCCCATGACTGCCAGCGGGCGATAATCTTCAAAAAGGCGTTAGCGGGCACGGCCTTTGCCGTGTCGCGGGCGTCTTCTAGCTGGCGCTCAACTATTTGCGGCGGCGCTTGTATACGCCCAGCTAGAATTTCTAGCGCGGTGCTGATTTTCTCTTTGGTATTGAAGGTTAGGTCAAAAAATTGGGCGGCGTGTAAAGGCGGGCGCGGCCACAAACGGGCTGCAACGACGAAACCAATCACCCCCAAAATGGTCGCAATCAGAGCCACAAGCCCAATATCACCCGCGCGCATGAACGGCGTCATCCGTGAAACAATGGCGATAAATAAGCCGATGAGCAAACCCGGCAGGAAGCTATAGGGCAGATAGTAAACGATGACGCGCAGGCGCAGGCGATTATCCCAACGGCGGAGAATATCGCCCAATTCGCGGCGCACATGCTCATATTGTGAAAGACCTGTTTGTGTCGTCATCGTTCCATCCTCGCCCCTTATTTACATTACACCACAAACCCGAAAACCACTGAACTAATCCAAACGCATACGGCGCATACGGCGCATCGCCCAGATGAGCAATACGCTGGCCAGCATGACATATATAATGCCATAGAGCACCCAAGGCGCTACGACGGGTATTTGTGAGCCATCGCTGGCGAGTGTGACCGTAGAGACTAGCGCCGATTGGTGGTCTATTAGCATCATCTGGCTGAAAATCCACGCCGAGATGGGGTTGATACTGACGATGAATAACCCGATGTAGATGAGTAAAACTTCCAGCACGGGCGGATATGATGTTGAGGCAGTGATGCCAGCAAACCCCGTGAGGGCATCTTGATAGATGCTAATGAAATAGACCAGCAGCGCGGGCACGACAAAGGTGACGAAAAGCGCCACCAGATAGGCGCGCACATTGGCCGTCAGCGTGCGCTCGGCGGTTGAAGAGAGGAACAGCCCCAGCGCGCCCAGCACAAACGCCGTTACGCCCAGAATGATGGAAGCGATGATGAGTTCGCTTTCCCCCACGCCACCAAAGAGAAAGGCGATAGATTGAATGGGGATGGCCGCTAGGAGCAAGAGCAGCACATAGCTCAGGGCGCTCTCCAGTTTGCCCACGATAAACGACGGTTCGGGCAATAAGGTCGTGCGCAACAGGTCATAGGTTTTGCGTTCGCGCTCGCCCGTAATCGCACCAGAGGTGAAAGCGGGTACAATGAACATAATGAGCACCATTTCAATACCAATGATCGTATTGAAGAGCACCCGTCCCAGCTGGCCTGTCGCCAAAACTGGCCCAGAATAGCGGGTTAGGTTGGGATAGGCGGCGTATACGAGCACGGTGAAAAGGCTCATCAGCCCCAGATAAACGCCCATCACGACGAAGGCGCGCGCGCCACGCATACGCCCCCGCAGCTCTTTCATCATCACCGGGTTGAGGCGAAAAGCGCGCCAATCGCGCAGGGTGAAGATGAATACCCAGATGCTGAAAGCACTAGTCAGCAGACCCGTAGTGAAACCAAGTAGCACCAATGCGCCCAGATTGAGCACTGCCAATACAGGCGCCGCGCCAATCACCCAAAACTCTTGCCCACGCACGCCAACCTGTAAAATGAGGAGGGCGGATATATCAACCAACATGAGCATAATAACCAGGGATAGCGCCACATCGTCGGGGGCAATAAAAGCGCCTAAAAACAGTTGGTGCGATAGCGCCATTAATTGGGGTTGGCCAGCGATGCCCGCCATTGCCCCCGCCAACAACAAGGCTAAGGTGATAAACCCGTGTAGCCACAGGGCGCGGCGAATGATATGCGCCATCTGTTCAATAAGCGCTTCGCGGGGGGTGAGCACATCGGTGGAGATGGCTTCCAGCGGCTCTAACTCTACGGATGACCCCAAAATACGGCGCGGCCATTGAATCACCTGTAATGCGATGTTTTTTAGCTGTTGTGCCATCATAAAGCCCCTTAGGTGACGATGCCCTTCGTCACGCGCATGAACATCGATTCAAGGTCTTTCATCTCTTCTTGGAAGCCCAATACGCGCACACCAGCCTCATGCAACTTGCCGTTAATCTCGGCCACGCCATCATCATCGCCAGCGAAATCAATGCGCACCCGTGAGCGCCCGCCTTTGGGTTCTAAAATTTCAACGCCGAGCACGTCGGGCATGGTGGTGACTAGCGCTTTCACCTGTTCCGCTATTTCGTTATCGCGGATGGTGACGAAAATTTCGCGGTGTGGCATAAGCTGTAATTTCAAATCTTCGATGCTGCCTTGCATGACCATCTCGCCCGCTTCGATAATGCCCACATGGGTACAAATATCTTCTACATCGGCCAGAATATGGGAGGAGAAGAAAATCGTCTTGCCCATTTTGGCCAGCTCTACCAATAGTTCACGAATTTCTACGCGGGCGCGCGGGTCTAAGCCAGAGGCCGGCTCGTCCAAAATGAGGACGGCGGGGTCATGGGCTAAAGTTCGGGCGAGCTAAAGGCGTTGCTTCATGCCACGACTGAGTTTATCGACCATATCATCACGGCGATGGGCGAGGTCAACGAGTTCCAATAAGTCGCCTATCAAGGTTTTACGTTCGTTTTCGGGAATGTCGTAACAGGCGGCGAAAAAGTCCAGATATTCCCAAACGCGCAAATCGTCGTAAACGCCAAATTCATCGGGCATATAGCCGATGGCGCGCCGCACTGCCCGCCGTTCCGTCAAGATACTA
>WGEI01000370.1 GCA_015492875.1 Anaerolineae bacterium
GCCGAAGGCAATCACAGGCCTACCTGCCGCTTGCGCTTGTACCGGTGTAATGCCAAAATCTTCTAGGCCAGGGAAAAGAAATGCTTGACACCGTGCCATCAGGTCGGGTAGCTCTTCATCTGGCACATAACCCAGAAATTCTACTGTTGGCCCTGCCATCGCCTGCAAGCGCTCCATATCTCGCCCTTTCCCCCCAATTTTAAGCGGCAACCCCAGTTCATTAGCCGCTTGAATGGCCAAATCAATCCGTTTATAGGGAATAAGGCGCGATATGATGAGATAGTAATCTTCTACTTCATCTTTAGCTACAGGCTTAAATCTCGCCGTCTCAACTGGAGGGTAAATAATCACCGAATCGCGTTGGTAGTATCGCTGAATGCGCCCTTGAATCTCGCTGCTGATGGCGATGAAATGGTCGACTTGCTGCGCGGCATTGTAATCCCAACGGCGGAGCAAGCTCATTAGCGGTTTCAGCGCTGCGCCTAGCGCCAGCCCAAAACCTTCACGAGCAATATAGGCATCGAGCTGCCACACATAGCGCGTCGGGGCTAAGCAATAGCATATATGCAAGGTGCTATCATCTTTTTTGAACCCATGACAAAATCCACTCTTGTTACTCAATACAACATCGTAGGCCGATAGGTCTAAACCCTGCCATGCAATTGGGTAGAGCGGTAAATAAGGCTGGTGGTGGCTATAAATCGCTGGCAAACGATTCATCCACAAGGGGCGAATATCCCACTGTTGATAAAGCGGAGGCATGCCGTCACGGTCGTAAATGCTCGTATAGATTGGGCTTTCGGGGTACATATCAACCAATCTCTGTAGCACATCTTCCGCGCCACCTATCTGGTTGAGCCAATCATGCACAAGTGCGAGTTTCATACGTCGTTTTCGCCATCACTGAATAGGGATTTCACAGGCTCAAAACTGCGGCGATGTTGTGGTGAAGGGCCAAATTGCTGAATGGCTGCAAGGTGTTGGGCAGTGCCATAGCCCTTATTCACATCAAAACCATAATGTGGCAATTCTTCGTGTAACTCGGACATATATGCGTCCCGCCATACTTTGGCAATAACGCTGGCCGCAGCAATGCTCAATGTGCGTTTATCGCCTTCAACAATGCTCACCTGCGGATATTGTGCAACCAGTTTGGGGAGCAATACGGAATCGAGGAATAAGACATCTGGGCGGAAATCTGGAAAGCGCACCATACTATCCTGTACTGCGCGTTCCATCGCTAGTTTGGTCGCTTCCAATATGTTGAATTTATCAATCTCTTCCACGCTGGCAACACCAATACCCCAAGCAATAGCCGTTCCCTTGATGGTATCTGTCAGTGTTTCCCGTTGTAGGGCGGTCATGTCTTTACTATCTCGCACGCCCTTGAGCTTTTGCGAAAGCTGGTCATCGTGAATAGGTAGGCAAACCGCCCCAGCCACAACAGGGCCAGCTAATGGCCCTCGCCCAACTTCATCAATGCCGAGAATATGCTTAAACCCGCTGCGATGATATTCGCGCTCATGGCGCAGGCTGGCGGTTCTGTTGCGCCGCTTTTTTGCCATAGCGTCCTCGCCATCCGTTAATGCGTATTTTCAGCGTTTCCCATACCATATTGATAGAATCTTGCATCGGCTTAATTTTCGAGTGGGTTTTGTAAATCCAAGTGATAGGCACTTCAATGATTTTGTAGCCACGTTGCTGGGCGATGAAGAGCAACTCGACATCGAAAGCCCATCCATCAATGGTTTGTAAGGGGAAAAGCTCTAAGGCTACATCTCGCTTAAAGCACTTAAATCCGCATTGGGTATCGTTCAGGCCACGCACCGCAATAATCTTGACAATCAAGTTGAATACGCGCCCCATAATATGGCGCAACTCTGGCTCATCAACACGCCTCGCGCCCGGCGCCTCTCTAGAGGCAATAGCGATGTCGTATTCATCAGCTTGCGGCGGTAAAAACTTCAGCACCTCTTCAATTGGCATTGAAAGGTCTGCATCACAGATGAAAAGATACTCACCCTGTGCCTGCATCATACCCCTTCGTACAGCTGCGCCTTTCCCTTGCTGTTTTTCACTCAGAACGCGGATATATGGATATTGCTCAGCGGCTTGCGCTGCAATATCTCGCGTATTGTCGCTGCTGTTGTTATCAACAATGATGACTTCAATCTCGAAATCCTGTTCAGCCACGAAAGCCGTAATATCTTCCAAACTGCGCGGTAAACGGTCTGGCGCGCCTTCGTTATAAGCAGGAATGACAAGCGAGAGTAAAGGCCTATTCTCCACGGCGTTCTCCCGATACTGACGTTAAAATGGAATCAAGATAATCAATGGATACAGTTCGCATCTTTTGTATTGCTCGCCGTTTTCTTAATAGACGCGGCAAATGGCGTATTCCTGCCAACATACCGCGTAAGCGCGCCCGCGCTGCTTCGCCTCGCCATGCTTTAATGGCTTCCCGCATTAAGCGGAATTGGCGCGCCATAATTTGCCGCCAATAGCGACGCCACAACGAGCGCGGCAGATTTTTCACCAAAACATAAATGCTATTGCGCCCATCGTAATAACTAGCTGTTTTACCACCGCCCGTTGCAGAGAGGTGATGGTACACGATAGCTTTAGGTGTGTAAAGGACGCGCCAGCCCGTTAATTGTGCCCGCCAGCTAATATCAATGTCTTCTAGCAAAAAGAAAAAATCATCGTCTAGCAAGCCAATCTGCTCTAGCATCGCTTTGCGATAAGCCGAAGAGCCGCCACACGCGCCAAATACATAGGCCTCTTCATCATATTGTCCTGTGTCTTGCTCCCAAACGCCGCGATTGCCTGCCCGTCCATCTATCGTGAAATAGTCCCCTGCAGTATGTATATGGTCACGCTGGTTAAAAAGCAGCATCTTGCTGGCAACAATGCCCACTTCAGGATGGTGCTCAAAAGCATCGACGACCGCCGCTGCCCATTGGCTATCTACTTCTGTATCGTTATTGAGCAGGGCGACGTACACCCCTTGTGCCGCTTCAAAGCCGGCATTACAAGCGCCTGTAAATCCTCGATTTTCGGGCAACTCAATCAAGTGCACCTCTGGATAGTGCTCGCGTATAAACGCCTGTGAACCATCCTCAGACGCATTATCCACGATGATGACTTCAATCGGAGAATAGCTTTGAGCGCGTAGGGAATCTAAGCACGTTTGCAAAAAATGCTTACCGTTCCAATTTGGGATAATGACTGAAAAAAGTGGATTGCTCATGAGACGAGTAGCCCCTCACGCTCTAAAAAGGCCTCTACTGCCTGTTGCCATGGTCGCAATTGTATACCTTGTGCCGCCCCAGCAATGTTTGCCAAGCTGGTATAAGCTGGCGGCACAGATGGGCGCGGCCATTCATGGGTGCTGATGCGCGCTATTGGCGTGTTTTTGAATCCCGCTTTGTCAAGCGCATAACGGGCGAAATCCCAACGTGAACAAGCCCCCTCATTGACCAGATGGTAGATGCCATAACGTTCAGTTTGTATCAGCTTCACGATGGCTTCAGCGAGGTCATCAGTATAAGTTGGGTTGGCAATTTCATTCGTGACAACTCGTAATGATTTACCAGCCTGTGCCGCACCTAAAATTGCTTGGAGGAAATTGCGCCCGCCATGGGCAAATAGCCATGAAGTGCGCACAATATAATGACGTGGGTTCAAACTCATTAAAGCGCGCTCGCCCACAACTTTGCTATAGCCATAGGGATTAATGGGATGAGTACGGTCATACTCGTAATAAGGGCGGTTGGCCGTGCCATCAAATACTTCGTTAGTGCTCACATAGAGCATCGCCGCCTCACATGCAGCCGTAGCAATGGCGACGTTTTGTGTGCCATAGCCATTAATGACCAGCGCTTTTTCTGGTTCTTTTGCACAGCCGTCGACATCCGTCCAAGCAGCAGTATGAATGACAATATCCGGCTTTTGCTCGGCGATGAATGCCCGTGTTGCCGCGAAGTCAGTAACATCAAGCTGTGCAACACCATCACCACCGATGTCTGCTCCAATCGCCTCATATGTTGCTGGTAGCATACTCATCAACTTACCACCTAAACGACCTGCTGCGCCAATGACAACAACACGCATAACACCCTCTTTCTTTGCTGGCTTGGTTATAATCGATTGTCCCACACTCCTATAGCGCCGATTTCCCTACGGCTTGTTCATGGGAGGTGTTTTATCAAGCAATACTCATTGTCACGGTCATATGCTGATAAATGTTCAAAATGGCGGCGCAGATAGAAATTTTTGCCAATAGCATTATCACTATGCACATAGCAAAAATACTGTTCTATATTCTGAGCGATTAAACGCGCTTCCATCATCTCTAATAATCGACCACCGATGCCTATTCTCCAATAGTTTGGGTGTACATAAATGCGATATAGTTCAATCTCTGCTGGCGCTATTTCGCGAGACGTTGGCCCAAAATGACAAAAAGCGATTACTTGTTCATTATCTCGTGCGACTAAAAAATCTGATTCGTGATTTTGTAATGAACGACGGAGATTTTCTGTCGAGTAAGCCCGCGCTAAAAACTCACCGATGAACTGACCAGTGAAAATATCTTTATATGTTTCATACCAACTCGCGCGGGCAGTTTCTTGAATGCTGGGAATATCTGCTATAATTGCATCTCCAAAACTAATTTCATTCATCCACATCCCTCCACCATTACCCACTCATTGCCCTGAGTGATAGGCTGAGTTTATCTTGTTGGCTGGTGATACCCGTAATCTGGTATCGGTTACCATCTATATCAATAATAGCCGTTTGTAAAATACGGTTGATGTCGTTCTCTAACGCCAGTAATTGGCTGGCTATATCACCAGATGACACCGTATATAATCGCCCATTACGGTCAATACCTATCAATTTTACACGGTGGCCGCCTTGAATTTGCACGACCAGCCCAGCACGTTGTTGCCAACCTATATCTGGCAAAAACACATCGGCGTACACCACACCACCGCCATGCCGCAAATCAATGGCGACATTTTGCATCACAGCGTTATTGCATATCGCTTGTTGCTCACAAAGGTTCGCTAGCTGCGATTCTGTAAATTCTGCAATGGCCTGCGATCCATTTTCGCTCACACGTAAGTTAAATCCCCCAGAGAGCGTAATCGCTGTTGCTTCAGCGCGAATAGAGAATGTTTGAGGGGCATAGCGTCGCATATTCTCAACTTGTCCAATAGTGGGTTGGGGCGTTGTGAATATATCTGCCGTGTTGCCACTGGGCACAAATCCGCCGATGCGCAATAGCACATCGGGCAATATTGGCCATAGCAACGTAATACCAGCGATAATAATCCCAATTAATGCTCCGCCAATCAGCCCATAACATCCCCAGCCTCCGATTGTGTTGCGTGGGCGTCGGTGGTATCGTTGTACTTGCATTCTTAAACGTTAGCCATTGTTATGATCAGACATTTTCTAAATCAAGTTTGCATTGTAATGGAATATGAGGAGATTGTGTGGTGTTAAAACGTCGAATTGTGTTATTTATCATACTGAGCTTGTGTAGTATCGCGTTTGCTCAAGATGGGCTGGGCGGCATTGGTGACCCCTATTTCCCCGATTTTGGCAATAATGGCTATGATGTTCAACACTATACAATCGCCCTCAACGTCAATATGGAAGAGCAAACCCTGAATGGCACTGCAATGATTGAATCATTGGCCACGCAGGATTTAAGCGTTTTCCATCTCGATTTTCTTGGCATGTCTATCAAGCAAATTACTGTGAACAATGCGGCTGCTACCTTTGAGCGCGATGGCCGCGAACTAATTATTACCCCTGAAACACCGCTACTTGAAAACCAACCCTTTACCGTGCATGTCGTTTATAATGGCTCTCCGGGCAAGGGCGTTTCCTCCTCTAATTTACCTTTTGGGCGCGGGTGGACATGGATAAGCGATGGGGTGTATGTGGCTAGCGAACCCGGTGGCTCGGCTGTTTGGTATCCTGTGAATGATCACCCTCTTGATAAAGCGACCTATACGCTACAAATCACCGTTCCACAAGATTACACCGTGGCCGCTAACGGGTTACTACAAGATGTCATTAGTGAAAGCGATGGCCGTCAAACCTATCTCTGGGAAGCGGAGAACCCCATTGCCAGCTACTTGGTCACGGTCAACATTGGCCGTTTTGCAATGTTAGAAACTGTATATGGCGATGGCTTGCCGCTCCGTTTTTTTGTACCAGAACGCTTTGCCGACGAGTTGCCCGCATTAGCAGATGTGACGAAAGAGATGCTCGCCTTTTTTGAAAGTGTGTTTGGGGTGTATCCGCTAGAGGCTTATGGCATTGTTGTGGTGGATGCAACATTAGACTTCGCATTAGAAACGCAAACGCTCTCCCTCTTTGGGCGCGATTTGTTGGCGGGTGACCAGTGGCTGGGCATTGGCGGGGCCGATATTGTTATGGCGCACGAGTTGGCTCATCAATGGTTCGGCAATAGCGTTAGCCCGGCCAGCTGGCGCGATATTTGGCTGAATGAAGGTTTTGCCACTTTTGCCCAAATGTTGTGGTTAGAGTATACACAGGGAACAGCTGAGATGAACGCCATATATGATAGCTGGTACGACAATATCAGCTATTTATCCGCTTCCCGTAACACCCCATTAGCCGACCCCGGCGATGATAACTTATTCAGCATCAATGTTTATTTACGCGGCGCGTTGGTCTTAGAGGCCTTACGTCAAGAATTAGGCGATGAGCTGCTCTTCGCCATTTTGCAGGCTTTCCACGAAACGTATCGCAACGGTAACGCCTCGATCGAAGATTTTATCGCTACCGCTGAAGCAGTGAGTGGCCAATCACTGACCGATTTCTTCACCCAGTGGCTTTATGAGCGCGATTTGCCGCTATCGCCGCTATCTGATTAGCCAGCATTAGGCTGATACTCAGCTATTGCTCAGTTTTCTGCGTCATAGTCAACATGGCTGTTGTTTGTGGCGGCCATATTGACGATAACTTAAGGAGTTTTCCATGCTTACCAAAAGAATTTTCTTGCTTTTGTTACTACTGTGCGTCGGTAGTGTTTTAGCACAAGATGCCACTATTGGCGACTCTGGTATTGGTGACCCCTATTTCCCTCAAATGGGGAATGGCGGCTATAATGTCCAGCACTATAACTTGGACTTTGACGTTGATGTTGAGCGCAACTTCTTACAGGCTACTGTCACCATTGAGGCGCTCGCCACCCAAAACTTGACGCAGTTCAATTTAGATTTTGAAGGCCTAACGATTCTAGAGCTTTTAGTAAATGGTGAAGCCGCTTCTTATGAGCGCATTGGCTCAGAGTTGGTTATCACCCCGCCAACCCCGCTTGTTGAGGGCGAGAACTTCACTGTCACGGTTCAATATGAAGGCACGCCCGGCGGCGGCACAACGCAAGAACGCTCTTTTGATGCCGCATGGATTAATTATGGCGATGGTATCATGACTGCCGGCGAGCCATCACAGGCGCTTACATGGTATCCCGTGAATGGTCACCCGCTAGATAAAGCGACTTACACATTTTCAGTTACCGTGCCAGAACCCTATGTTGCTGTAGCTAATGGCAATTTAGTGGCTACAGAGGAAGAGGATGGCGCTGTCACCTATACATGGGAAGCGGAGTCTCCGCAGACCAGTTATCTGACGGCCATCCAGATTGATGAATTTTCCCTGCATCAACAAGAAACAGAAAATGGCGTTCCTATCCGCAATTACTTCCCCACGCAAGCCTTTGAACAAGGTGTGCGCGTTTTTGAGCAACAGGCGGAGATGGTAGATTATTTCGAATCCATTTTTGGCACTTATCCGTTTGATGTTTATGGCGCTGTCGTCGTTGGTGTCGAAACGGGCTTTGCGCTGGAAATTCAAACCATGTCGCTTTTTGGCATTCACACGCTAATTGACTCGCAAACTGGCGCACCAACGCAACCAGAAGATGCCGAAGTTGTCATTGCGCATGAACTGGCGCATCAATGGTTTGGCGATAGCGTGAGTCTGGCGCGCTGGCAAGATATTTGGCTGAACGAGGGCTTTGCGACTTATGCCAGCTGGCTATGGTTGGCGCACAAGTATGGTGATGGCGTCTTTGAACAGCAGTTACGCGATGTTTATGAGTCTTTTGCTGCCGACCCCTTCCGCCAGATGATGGGGCCTGTCCCCGCGCTCACATTGGCAGAAATGGTTGATGGTTTGGCGCTGGCCGATTTTCAATTGCCCATGAGCTTCACAGGCCGCCAGATTAACGAGTTGCTGCTCGCTTTGCCACTAGAGCGGATGGAAATTACTGCAACCGAAGCCGAAAGCGTCATCAATCTGTTGGGGATTTCTTCGGACAGTGTCCCCAATGCCGATACACTCAGCGGCGACGATTTACGCGCGTGGGTCAATGAACTGCCATTAGATGACGTTACGCTCTCACAACGGCAGGCCGCTGCTGTCTTAAATGCGCTGGGAAACAGCGATATTACGCTCACCGAAGATGAGATTTATGACTTGCTATGGCAGGCGATCGTAAATGGGTTGTTAGATGGCGATACATCGGACTTTGAACCCGTGTTTATCGGCAACCCGGGCCCAGATAACCTTTTTCATGGCCTTGTCTATTCACGTGGTGCATGGACTTTGCACGCGCTGCGTTTGAGGGTAGGGGATGAAGCCTTCTTCCGTATCTTGCAAACATATACCGCACGTTATCAGGATAGCAATGCGACAACGGACGATTTTATCGCCCTTGCAGAAGAAATCAGTGGTCAATCTCTAGATGATTTGTTCCAGCAATGGCTTTACGAGGTCGAAGTGCCGCCTGTGCCAGAAATGGGGCTTGTGCCCGCATCGCAAGAGTGAGCCGAAATGAAATGGCCGCCTCTTCTCATCAGGCGGCCTTTTGATTATGCCGAAACAAATTCGAGGCGCTCTTTGCTCTCTTTTACGAGATATACCAGCGGGATGCTGACGCTCGCCACGATGTACTTAAACACAGTTTGCCCTACCCAAAGCGATAGCAATGAGCTGAAGTCCATAACACCGGCAAAAGCTAATGTGCCAAAAACGATGCTATCCAGTGGAATGCTCAAACCGTTGCTCCCTAAAACACGCAGATACTGGTGCTTTTCGGGGATGCGCGCTGCTAGGCGGTGATAAATCTCCGTATCGACCAACTCGCTAATGAGTTCCGCCAAGATAGAGGCGATGGCGATGCGCGGTACAACGCCCAAAATAGTTTCAAGTGCTTCTTGGTTGCCCCAGAACCCCGCTGCTGGCAAGTCAATCACAAAGGCGAAATACAGCACCATACCAAGATTAATGAATGCTGCGGCGATAATTGCCGCACGTGCCCATTCTTTCCCCAATCGCTTATGGAGCATATCGCGCCATGTGAACGTGACGGCGAAGACGAACGTGCCTGCGGGTAGCGTGATGCCAGCAATTTCAACAATTTTTACAGCAGTAACATCAGCAATCATCTGTAGGGCAATGTATACGCCGATGAGGATTGTCACAAGATAAACTGGGTTGCGTTTATCCATGGCATACCTTCCTTATTCAATTGAACTCTCATGCCGGATAGATATTCAAATATAAAAGGGGCTTGCCGCCCCCTTTATTCACTACGTAAATACAGCCCTCTAATCTGCGGCGGCTAAACGGGCAGCATATTGACGCTTGTAATACTCCAGATACTCCCCCGTTTTAATCTTGCGCCACCACCAATCATTCTTTTTATACCACTGTACAGTATGCGCCAGAGCTTGCTCAAATTCCCATTTGCGCTTCCAGCCCAATGCTTTTAGTTTGGAGCAATCCATCGCATAGCGGCGGTCATGGCCTTCGCGGTCTGGTACATGTTTAATCAGTGTTTCGGGCTTGCCCAATAGTGCCAGAATGCGGCGGGTAATGTCAATGTTATGCAGTAGATTTTCCCCGCCTACATTATATGCTTCGCCTGATTGACCGTGATGTAGCACAAAATCAACCGCTTTAGCGTGGTCATCAACATAAAGCCAATCGCGTACTTGCATACCGTCGCCATAAACGGGTAACGGGCGGTCATCCATCGCCTCTGTGGTGAAGAATGGCAGCAGTTTCTCTGGGTATTGGTATGGCCCAAATGTGTTACTGCCGCGCGTGATAACTGTGTCCATACCATGCGTGATATGGAAAGCGCGCACCATCAATTCCCCACCTGCTTTACTAGCGCTGTAGGGGCTGTTGGGCAAAAAGCGGTCATCTTCTTTCGAGAAGCCCTCCTCAACATCCCCATAAACTTCATCAGTAGAAACCTGTAGAAAACGACCAATACCATGCTGGCGGCCTTCATCTAGCAACACGAATACGCCGTGACTATTGGTGCGCATAAATGCGTCTGGGTCTAGGATACTGCGGTCTACGTGGCTTTCTGCGGCGAAGTTGATAATCGTGTCGATGTCATACGCTTGCAAAGCCCCACGCACATCATCGCGGCTGGCAATATCGCCCTGCACAAAAACGTAGTTATCTGCCTCTTTAATAGGTAGCAGATTATCCATGTTGCCGGCATAGGTGAGTTTATCGAAAACCACGATGCGATATTGCGGGTATGCACTCACCATATGGCGAACAAAGGCGCTACCGATGAAACCAGCGCCGCCGGTGACTAGTAAATTCTTCATCAGGCGTTCTCCGATTGACCATCTACGGATGTGGGAGTGCTATCTGATTTCTGTTCGGCTTCAACAGGTTTGGTGGAATTAGCCGTTTCTTGTTCAAGTGGGCTGCCAAGCACGAAACGTTCAATCGCTTCTGCAACCCCATCTGCATCATTGCTGGCGACAACATAGTCTGCCGCTTCTTTGAGTTTAGCGTCAGCATTGCCAACTGCAACGCCAATCCCCGCCAATGCGATCATCTCAAGGTCATTTTCGCCATCCCCCAGCGCCAGAACTTGCTTTGGCTCAACACCTATATCTTTTAACAAGCGTTTAAGCGCCGCACCTTTTGACGCGCCGGGCGGCAACACTTCCAGCATCTCTGGAATTTGTGCCTGTGTTAGCGTTACCGAGCCGTTGAGTTGCATGTTCAACTGCCAGCGTAGCGCTTTAATGCGTTTCTCTGGTCCATATAAAATGAGTTTGTTGATGGGCATTTCATCGAGGATGTTCTGTAATGGCCCAATCGTATCTGGCATCGGCTCATGGTATTGCGCTAGCAGTGTTCCAACAGGATGCTCTGCGCGCATCAGTAGCTGGTTGCCGCTATAAGCCACCGCAGTAAACCCTCTATCTTCCGCAAAGGTGAGTACACGGCGGATGATGTCAGGGTCTAATACCTGCTGGTAACGGAGCGAACCATCGCCGTTATAGACAGTCAATCCTTGCGAAAAGATGCCGGGCGTTGTTAATCCCAGTTTGTCAATGATAGAGCGGGCAGAGGTGCGGGTTTTGCCTGTAACCAGTATCACCTGCACGCCTTTTTCCATTGCCGCCCGTAATGCTTTTTCAGTACGTTCGGTTAATTCATGGTCGCTATTGAGCAGCGTGCCGTCAATATCAACCGCGATAACTTGAATATCACTACTCATATGATTCTCTCTGCGCTAAACCACCCAAATGGTGCTGTAATCGCCAAGGTTCATTTTTAATGCGCGCGGCTTGCGCTTATCGCGTTTCACCTTGGCATGGCGTCCGATGAGACTATCTTGCAAGCGAACATCGAGGTCTAGTATTTTGCTGCGTTCCAACACAATACTACGTTCGATTTCGCTATTTTGCACGATAACATCATGATACACACTGGTAAAAGGGCCAATATAACTGTTTTCGACAACAGTGTTTTTCCCGATGACCGTTGGCCCACGAATAATGCTATTGATAATGCTAGCGCCCGATTCAACAGTGACCCGTGAATCAATCTCAGAGTTCTCAATGATGGCATCAGGCGCAATGCTAGGCGTCAATTCCTCTAATACATGGCTATTGGCTTCCAGCATGTCAATAGGCTTACCAGTGTCAATCCACCAACCTTTATGCACATGCGGGTAAACTTTATACCCATGATCAATTAACCACTGAATAGCGTCAGTGATTTCATACTCACCCCGTGCAGAAGGCTTTATCGCTTTCACCGCCTCAAAGATATGATGGTCAAACATATAAATGCCCACCAGGGCTAAATTCGATGGCGGGTTTGCAGGTTTTTCAATGAGTTGCTCTATACTGCCATCATTGCGTAATTGTGCAACGCCATAAGCGGATGGATTATCAACCTCTTTCAAAACAATTTGA
>WGEI01000371.1 GCA_015492875.1 Anaerolineae bacterium
GACTCATGCGCTTAATTATGGCACGGGCGTTTTCGGTGGGCTAAGGGGGTATTGGAACGAAGAAGAAGAACAGTTATTTATCTTCCGCCCGCATGACCACTTCAAACGGCTGATTCAATCGGCACATATCATGCGGATGAAAGTCAAACATACGCCTGAAGCACTTACCGATATTTTGGCGGAATTGCTACGGAAAGAGCAGTATCGAGAGATATGCTATATTCGCCCGCTGGTTTATAAATCACAGGAGGTGATTGGCGTTCGCTTACATGATATTGAAGACGACATCACCATATTCGCCATCCCCTTTGGGCGTTATATCAGTAACGAAGAAGGGATTCATGTATGCTTCTCGGCATGGCGGCGTATTGACGATAATGCTATACCAGCACGGGGGAAAGTAACGGGCGCTTATGCAAATTCCGCCCTGATTAAAAGCGACGCTATTCTGGCTGGGTACGATGAGGCGCTGGTTTTGAATGAAAATGGTCATGTTTCTGAAGCCAGTGCGGCAAATGTCTTCATGGTACGCAAGGGGGTGGTTTATACACCTCCGGTGAACGCCAACGTGCTTGAGGGGATTGTACGCCGTTCCATTATTGAACTTATGAGAAAAGAATTAGGCTTAAAAGTTATCGAACGGGAAATAGACCGCACCGAGATTTATATTTGCGATGAGCTATTCCTCTGTGGCACAGGGGTACAAATTGCGGCTATTACCCAAATAGAACACCGCCCCATTGGAGACGGGGCAATGGGGACGGTGACAAAACAGGTACGTGATTTATTCTTCGATGTTGTCGCCGGAAGAGTGGCGGCGTATCGTCATTGGTTACATCCGGTGTATTAGGGGCTATTTCAGATTGATACCCACTGCATAAGAAGTGGGAATATAGCGCTGTTCATAAGCATAGCGCAGCAAATCTTCGCGGAAATTTGGATGGGCGATGTTGACCAACGCATAAACGCGCTCTTTGATTGACCGCCCCCATAAATCCGCCACGCCAAACTCCGTCACCACGAAACGCACATCGTTGCGGGTTGTGGTGACGCCTGCCCCCGGTTTAAGGGAAGGAACGATGCGGCTTAATGTGCCGCCTTTAGCGGTGCTAGGTAGCGCAATAAAGGTCATCCCACCTTTTGAACGGGCAGCACCGCGCACAAAATCGAGCTGGCCGCCAACGCCCGAATAGAAACGGGGGCCAATGCTATCTGCACATACTTGACCAGTAATATCAACTTCTAAGGCGGAATTGATCGAAACCATGCGGTCATTACGGGCGACAATAAAGGGGTCATTGACAAATTCTGTCGGGCGCAGTTCGAATATGGGGTTATCGTGAATATAGCGATAAAGCTTCCACGTGCCGATAACGAACCCGGCAACTACCTTCCCCGGCAAAAGCGTCTTGCGGGCATTTGTGATAATTCCCGCTTCAATCATCTCCATGACGCCATCGGAAAATAGCTCAGTATGGATACCTAAGTTGTGATGGTTGGTCAAACGGCGCAAAACAGCATCGGGAATACCGCCAATTCCCATCTGAAGGGTAGCGCCATTCGGGATGAGGTCGGCAATGTGCTGTGCAATACGGTCTTGCACTTCGCTCGGTGGTGGTGGCATCACCTCCGGCAGTTCATAGTCTACTTCAATCCAATAATCAATCTGATTTTTATGGATGAAGCTATCCCCCAGTGTACGAGGCATATTGGGATTGACCTCTGCAATCACAATGCCAGCATGTTCTGCGGCGGTTTTGGTCACCCCCACTTCTACGCCATAAGAGCAGAACCCATGCTCATCTGGCGGGCTAACATGAATAACCGCAACATCTAATGGCATACGACCGGTACGGAATAGAAGCGGGATTTCTGAGAGAAATATGGGGGTGAAGTCTGCTAATCCTTCATTGACCGCATTGCGAACATTGGGGGAAATAAATAACGAATTAATCCGAATGTGCTCCGCAATTTCCGGCGTGATATAACCAGAAGGCCCTAAATCTAAAAGTTGAACCACCTCCACATCACGAAGCTCTTCACAGCGTTCACGCAGCGCTTTAGAAAATGCTTGCGGGGTGGAACAATTGCCGGTGAGAAAAACGCGCTGACCGGATTTCACTTTCGCGGCAGCATCTTCGGCAGAAATTTTCCGGGAAACCCAATCCACAGCCGACCTCCTACAATCAAATTAGGCTTTTGAACTACTTTACTAGATTACCGTCACATCTACTACAAACGTAGTGTCGAACGTCCTTACACAATCACGCTATTTGACACTAACTCAATTGCTCAAAGACACATATTCTGAAAGTAAAGGGGTAAAGGAACGGAGGTGACCCCATGTTGAAACACATACTCGTTCCATTAGATGGCTCAGAATTGGCAGAAGAAGCCGTTGAGTATGCCAAAGGGGCGGTTTGTAGTGGTGGAAAAATCACCTTGCTAACGGTGGTCGATGTGCCGGATTTACCCGTGTACTATTACTATCCGGCCCCACTTGTCGCTCAAGAAAAAGATTACGCCAATCTATCCCACGACCTCGCTGACCAAGCCCAAGAATATCTATCCCGCATAGCGAAAAAGCTACAAGATGAAGGGCTAACGGTAGATTTGGACGTACAGATTGGCGACGCCGCGACAGTGATTACAGACCGTGCCCACGAGTTAGGGGTTGACGCCATTTGCATCTCAACACATGGACGCTCTGGTATAGAGCGCTGGCTCTTCGGCAGCGTCACGAATAAAGTGCTCAGCTCTGCAACTTGTCCGGTTCTGGTAGTGCCGGGCAAGAAAATGCTGGAGAAACGTAAAGCAGCACAAAGCAAAGAGCAGGAGCAGGTATAAAGAAAATGGGGAGTATCAACTCCCCTCTTGGTCGTCCATTGGCGGCACAATTTCGTGAATGTTATGCTTAACGGCATATGCCGCAGCTTCGGCACGATTGGATGCGCCAATCTTCGATAGCACGCTACTCACATAATTACGAACCGTACCTTCGCCAAGATAGAGCTTGAGGGCAATTTGGCGGTTGGTTAGCCCTTGTGCCACGAGGGCTAAAACAGCGAGTTCTTGCGGCGTTAATTCGGAGAAAGCAGCAGCATGTTGGGCTTCTGTCGCCTTACGCATCTCAGCAAATACGGATGCTGTCATGGCCGGATCTAGCATGCCCTCACCACGACTCACACGCTCTACAGCTTGAACAAGCTCATTATCGCCAATGCGCTTGAGGACATATCCGGCAGCACCGGCTTGAATCGCGGCCATCAATAACTCATCTTCGGCATAAGATGTCAACATAATCACACGGCAATGGGGAACAGCTTTGACAATACGGCGGCAAGCTTCAATGCCGGAAAGGCCTGGCATCCGAATATCGAGCACAGCAACATCTGGCTGGTGTTCTTCCGCTTGTTTAACGGCTTCTTCGCCAGTAGAGGCTTCTGCAATAACACGAAAACCAGCCTGACGCTCTAATAAAGCACGCAAGCCAGCACGCACAACGGAATGATCATCGGCAATGAGAATACGAACGGTTTTGTGTGTCATTTTATCACCCACTAGTTGGGATACCCTGTTATTTTAGAGAACTTGCGGCATATGTTACAATACATCCAGCATATAACAACGTATTTAACATATTCTAGCTTTAACCGCATCTTCTAGTGAGGAATGTCATAAAAATCTGATGAAAACCGTCGTGAATCAACTCAAAGAGATTGCATCAGCAATTTTTTACGCGGCAGAAGCGGTGGAATTAGAGGATGTATTGCAGCGGATTGCCGAAGTATCACGCCGGATGGTGGGGGCGAAATATGCAGCGCTAGGCGTACCGGATGGGCAAGGCAGCCTACGCTACTTCAAAGTCGCGGGCGTTAACCCCGAAGTTATGGAGCATATCGCCCATTTACCACAAGGTAAAGGACTCATCGGTGCAATTATGAATGAACGCCGTACATTATTGATTAAAGATATACATAATGACCCGCGTTCTGCCGGATTTCCCAAACATCACCCATTCATGAATACATTTCTCGGCGTGCCAATTCAAATTGGCGAACAGCTATTTGGGATGTTCTACTTATGTGATAAAGAAAATGGCGAGTTCTTCAATGAGGAAGACCAGTGGCTCGTAGAAACAATGGCTGGCTATGCCGCGCTCGCCATTGCTGGCGCCGAGCTTCGGGTACAGCAAAGCCGCCTCAAGTTGTTGGAAGAGCGCGAACGGATAGCGATGGAGTTGCATGACGGCATCATTCAATCTTTATACGCCTTAGGCATGCACATCGATTTATTGCGCGCAGAGCATAAACCCATAGATGGTGAGCAATTAACCCCCGTTATCATTGGTCTGAATGAAGTCATTGAAGATATTCGGCGTTATATCCTCAATTTACGGCAACAACCCAAACGGCAGCAATCTATCCGTGCCTGTCTGGTGGCAATGGTAGAGCGTTTACATGTTTCCGACAAAATTCATATTATAGTGGATGCGCCAGATACGCCGCCCCCGTTTACACCGGCGACATTTGAAGCGATTTGCTTGATTATCAACGAAGCTGTAAGTAACGCTGTGCGCCATGCAGAAGCCTCCCAAATTCAAATCCATGCACAATTGGTTGACGGTCACTTCAATGTGTGTATTGAAGACGATGGCAAAGGTTTTGATATGGATACCATGCCCAATCCAGATGGATTAGGGCTTCGCAACATTCACCAGCGTACTCGTTTATATGGGGGAGAAGTGAAGATAGATACAGCACCAAAGAAAGGCACAAAGGTATATCTAACCATCCCGACGTGACATCTATCATATAGTAATAGGTATCATCATACTACTAATAACGCCCAATCCCTCAGTATAGTAGAGGTATCAAATGCCGCATTTACGGAGGAATTCAAGATGTTGGGCGATATTACAGTCAAGGAATGGATGGCATCACCCGTTATTACCATCACCTCAGACACACCTATCAGCGACGCACATAAGTTGATGAAAGAGAAGGGTATACGGCGCTTGCCGGTGGTGGAAGAGAATCGCTTAGTTGGGATTGTGACCATTGGCGATATACGTGAAGCCAGCCCATCAGATGCTACAACGTTGAGCATTTGGGAACTGAACTATCTTTGGGCACAACTCACAGTTGATAAGGTCATGACCAAGAAAGTTTATACCGTTTCGCC
This sequence comes from Anaerolineae bacterium, assembly GCA_015492875.1. Taxonomy (GTDB): domain Bacteria; phylum Chloroflexota; class Anaerolineae; order Aggregatilineales; family Phototrophicaceae; genus S146-30. Next base: position 5,185 of record WGEI01000371.1, read on the forward strand.
AGATACACCCATTGCAAACGCCGCTAAGTTGATGTTGGATAATAAAGTGAGCGGCTTACCTGTGGTAGACGGTGAAAAACTGGTCGGCATGTTGACGGAATCGGACATTTTCCGTATGGTAGTTCAAGAGGCGCACCAAATCAGCACGTCATAAGGTGCAATAGGTTTTGAGCAGGAAACAATGGGCGACCGTTTCGGATTATTAGAACAAGGGCGCTGGATACTCCATTCAAGCACGGATGAAGACCAGCCTACGCGAAAAGGGATACCGAAGATGTACGTGGCCGACATCATGACGGAAAATCCAGTGACAATACGCCTTGATGGTACATTGCGAGAAGCATTGGAAAAAATGGATATGGTCGGCTGCCACCATCTACCAGTATTGAGTGTTGACGGGCATCTGGTTGGTGTGCTCAGTGAGCGTGATTGCCGCCGCACCCACCACTCTCCGACAGAGATGCATGAGCGCAATCAAGAAGATGAACTGGCGCTCAATTTACCTGTACGGCGCATCATGACACCAGCACCGATTATCATTGAGCCACATGCGCCCGCCGAAGAGGCCGCCCGTTTAATGTTGGTCAACCATATCGGATGTTTGCCAGTAATGCGCGGGGAAACGCTCATTGGTATTGTCACACGCTCTGATATTTTGATGGCGTTTATGAACTTACAGCGCATTGCAAACGGCACGACAAACGCCAATCAATAGCAACTCACCCCAAAGCGAGCCGCAGAACCGCCTGAATGGGCGGTTTTTTTATCTATACGGTCATGCCTGCAACTTATCGGCTATTTGAAGCAGAAACTTAAGGGAGTATGATGCGTATAGCATGTAACATACATAGCAATGGATATTCAATATTCAAGGAGTTGGATATATGACCAGCAGTCAAGGGGTTATTGATGCACGCCAAGTTACCAAGAAGTTACGACTGGGGAAGTTAGAAATTGCCGCATTGCGCGGCGTGAATATGTGTGTGGAAGCTGGGGAAATGGTGAGTATTGTGGGGCCATCTGGCAGCGGCAAAAGCACTCTATTAGGCATTATCGGCGGATTAGATACCCCAACCAGCGGTGAGGTCTACATTGATGGCGTGGAAATCAGCCGTTTGGGAGAAGATAAACTCACAGAGATACGGAATGAGAAAATTGGGTTTATTTTCCAATTCTTCAATCTCATCCCAACATTAACCGCGCTGGAAAACGTTGCATTGCCGATAGAGTTCGCCAATCAGCGCCGCTATAAGCCCAAGAAACGCGCCAAAGCACTGCTACAGCAACTAGGGTTAGGAGACCGCCTCAACCACCGTCCCTCAGAACTTTCTGGCGGGCAGCAACAACGTGTGGCCATTGCACGGGCGCTGGCCAATAACCCGCCGCTACTTTTAGCAGATGAGCCGACGGGCAATTTAGATAGTGAATCTGGCGCGATGGTCATGGAAACTTTGCATCAAATCCGCGCGGAAAATGGCACGACGATTGTCTTGGTCACCCATGACCCTAACCTAGCTAAACAAGCAGACCGTATTTTAACTTTGATTGATGGGCGTATTGAACAAGAATCGCTGCCCGAAAAGCTGGCCATCGGCTGACGCTATTGGCACAGTGTGCTAAAATTTATATATCACATTAAGAGCACAGGATAGGTATTATGCGGGCAGATTTTGCACTGGACTATGATGTTGTTAGTGTTGCGCGCGCCCAAAAGTTATATCTGATGGCCCGCCTAGAAGCAGATGAAACGCTAGAAGGCAACCAACGTCGACCGCTGAACTTAAGTGTAGTCATTGACCGCAGCGGCTCGATGGCGGGCGATAAAATCGATTATACGCGACAGGCTGCTCAGTTTTTGGTACAAAACCTCGGTATGCATGACGTATTGTCGGTTGTGCTCTATAACGATTTTGTTGAAGTTCTACAGCCCCCCATTACGGTACGGCAAAAAGACCATCTGATTCAAAAGCTCGGTCAAATACAAGCGATGGGGACAACCAACCTCAGTGGCGGCTGGCTGGAAGGGTGCAAATTAGTCGCGGAAAACTTCAATGTGCAATATCTCAATCGCGTTATCCTCATGAGTGATGGGCGAGCAAATCGTGGGGTGATTGACCCTGCAAAGCTTGTCAACATGGTGCGGCAGAAATATGACGAAGGCATCAGCACAACGACTATGGGCTTGGGCGATGACTTCAACGAAGATTTGATGATGGCGATGGCGAAGGCTGGTGGTGGCGCCTTTTACTTCATCGAAAGTCCGGAAGTTGCGCCGCTTATTTTTCAAGAAGAGCTACAAGGGCTATTAAATGTTGTTGGGCAAAATTTAACCATCAGCATTCAAACTACAGCGCAAGTCTCTTCTATACACCAATTAAACGCCTAC
>WGEI01000372.1 GCA_015492875.1 Anaerolineae bacterium
CCTCAAGAGCGGATCGAATAATGCAAGTAAATTTCGCGGGGCTTGTGCAGCCTAATTTTGTGTTTCAGTATCCTCAAGAGCGGATCGAATAATGCAAGGTGGAAGAAGGCCTCATCAGCGCGGAGTGGGGTGCGGTTTCAGTATCCTCAAGAGCGGATCGAATAATGCAAGAGAAGAGCCGCTGGCACTTGCCAGCGGCTTTTCTTTGTTTCAGTATCCTCAAGAGCGGATCGAATAATGCAAGCTTATTTCAACAACAAACACAGTGTACCACATGTACCCCCTCTTTGTCAAAAACTTTTTTTGCCCAATTTTAAGCCGTTTTTTGCACTGTCTATTACTATACAGATTGTCCACGTCTCTGAAACCCATTTTCTGCATCAAAAGTGGGGGGAGTTTCATATATCCCAAATATATCCCAAATTCAGACCATTTTCGGTGGTTTTCACCCCAAAAAGGCCGTTTTTCGCTCAGCAAGCCCAGCCTCATCGCGCGACATCTTCGCCCAAAATGAGGCCAATTCCCCCCAAAAAAGGGGAGTTTCAGCCCGAATCGCCTTAAGGGGCATTTCTGCAGCACTCCTCAATTTTTGAGTGCACTTCCAACCTCATTTCCGCCCCATAAGCGCCCGTATTATACCGCCTTATAGCCCTTCGTGCAAAAAATGCTAATGAAACCGCGCCCAAATAATGCTACACTATACCCACCGCGCGCAGAAATATGACAGGGCAAGGGCATTATGAAGCAAAGTCAAGCCATTATCGAACGCATCCGCCGTGTTAACGCCACTTACCAGCACCTCGAAGTTGCGGTTGATGAGAGCGTGCAACGGATAAAGCCGGGGCAATCGCTCCTCGCCCGCCTCACCGAAAGCTGGTCGCCCTATCTACGGGAGCATTGGTGGCCGGTTGGAGCGACGGGCAAGCGCCTCATCATCGAGCGTCCGGGCCATGTCGCCTATGAGCCGGGGCAAGTTGTCGACCTGTTGGGGCCAGTGGGACAGCCGTTCCGCTTCCGCCGCACCTTGCGCAATGTGCTCTTCATCGCCTACGACACGCCGCCCACCCCGCTTCTGATGACTATCCCGCCGCTATTGGGCAATAAAGTCAGCGTCTCACTGGCGCTACTGGGGACAGCTCGCGACTACCACAGCGGCCATCTGCCCGCCGAAGTGGAGATACTGCGCGGCGATGACGACCTCCACTGGCCTAATCAGGTGATGACCTTCGGCTGGGCAGACCAGATATTCGTGACCGTGCACCCCTACCAAGAGCTAGAGAACTTCAACCGCATCGTCCAACTCATCCAAACCCTGCGCGCCGACGTGCCCAAAAATTACATCTTCGGCGTCTTTCAGCATGTGTTACCCTGTGGCGTCGGCGCTTGTCATGCCTGCATGCTGCAAACCTTAGATGGACTGAAGCTGGCCTGCCAAGAAGGGCCGGCCTTTGACCTGACGAGGGTAGTATTATCATGAAGCTGAAATCCGCAATCGGTTTCTTCGCCCATCCCGATGACGAGACCATTCTCGCCGGCGGCCTTATCGCGCTGCTGGGGCAACAGGGCGTCAAAACGCATATCGTCTGTGCCACACGCGGCGAAGGGGGCGAAGTTGGCCAGCCGCCACTGGTACACGACCGCCGTGATTTGGGCGCCGTCCGCGAAGCAGAACTGCGCTGTGCGGCCTATGCGCTGGGCGCCAGTGTAGAAGTGCTGTCCTATGTCGATCCACAAGTGGGGCCAGACGATGTACTACAGGCATTCGAGGCCGACTTTGAAGCCTTAGCGCGGCAATTCGCCGCCATCATCCAACGGGAAGAGGCGCAACTCGTGCTCACGCATGGCGCAGATGGTGAATATGGCCATCCAGCGCACCAACTGGTACATCAAGCCGTCATGGCGGCAGCGCAGCACCTCGCCCCGCAAGTATTGGTCTATAGTGTGGCGGCCTTCGTCCCCACCATTGAAGACCGTCTGTGGAATCAAAACGAAATGGCACACTACGCGCTAGACATCCGCCCGTGGGCAGCGCAAAAGGTGGCCGCAATGGAGTGCCACCGCACCCAGCACGCGCTCTTCACCCGCCGCAAAAAGCAAAAATCCGTCCGTGACGCCCTGCGCACCGTTGAATCCGTGCGGCGGCAGTGGCCGCCCGTGCCAGAGGGCTTGCCCGAAGACGCCTTCGCCGAATTGCTCAAGCAGGCCGGGGCGTGGTCGCCCTAAGCGGTATAATTGGCCGGATTGCCCGCTGCGCCGGTTGCGCCATCCGGCCAGACGGTCTGCTCATCAAACTTGACATTGGTGACATTGGCACCCTTCAGCGTCGCGCCCTGCAAATTCGCCCCATTGAGCACCGCGCCGGTCAAGTTGGCGTTGGTCAAGCGCGCGCCCTGCAAGTTCGCCCCGGTCAAGTTGGCGACGGTCATATTGGCCGCGTTCAAATCGGCATAGGCCATCAGCGCCACCGTGAGGTTAGCGCCAGTCAAATTGACGCTGCGCAAAATGGTCTCCTGCATATTGGCCGCCTGTAAATTCGCCCCGCGCAAGTTGCCGCCCTCCAAATCGAGGCGGCGCAAATCCAGCGCAGAGAGGTCTACCCCAGCCAAACGCGGGCGCGAACCAGCGCTGATGAGCGCTTTAATCAGTTCCTGTCGAGTAATTTCCGCCATATTCAGCTTCCTTTATAGTAAGCAATAATTTGGTCAATCGTTTCGTCCAGCGAAGTCTTCGGCTGCCAGTTAATTGTAGCACGAATTTTGTCAATGCTGGGCACACGGCGGCGGAAATCCTCAAACCCCGGCTCATAGGCCTGTTCATAGGGTACAAGGCGAATTTCGGATTGGCTATCGGCGCGCGCCCGCACCCGTTCCGCCAACTCCAAAATCGTCACTTCCTCATTATTGCCGATATTGAACAGCTGCCCCACAGCCGCATCGCATTCCGCCAGCGCCGCCACCGCCTCCACCACGTCGAACACGTTGCCAAAACAGCGCGACTGTTGACCATCGCCATAAACCTGTATCGGCTCATTGTTCAGCGCCCACTGCACAAAGCGCGGCACGACCATGCCATAC
>WGEI01000373.1 GCA_015492875.1 Anaerolineae bacterium
CCGCTGCAGGTCTAAGGCGATGAGCGCGTATTGAGTGAGGCTATTCATCCAGCCGATGGGGATGCTCCATATCATCAGTTGTAGGGCAATCGCGCCATCGGGCAAGAACTCGGCGCCGCCCAAAATTAAAGTGAGTGGATGCGCGGCAAGGGTGAAGAACACCGCCACCGGCAAAGCCAGCGCCACCAAGAGTTTTATCCCCAAGCCAAAATTGCGCTTGAAGGCGGCACGGTCTTCATGTGCTTGCCGCGACATCACCGGCAACAGCGCCATAGTGAAGAAAGCGGGGATAATGTTAATCGCCAGTACCCACTTATAAGCCACGCCATACTGCCCCACCATGCGCGCGCCATGAATGCCCTCAATCAGCACAATATCGATTTGGAAGAAAATTTGCGCCAGAAAATGGTTAATCATCAGCGGCCAGCTTTCACGCGCCATGAGCCACATTAAGGCGCGGTCTAAACGCCACTTCAAGCCGCGCAAATAACGCCGCCCGCCATAGACCAACACGCTGAAGGTGATGAAGTTGGTGAAAATGCTGACCGCCGCCAGCCCGACAATGCCATACCCCAAAACCAGCGCCAGCAAGCCAAACACCGCTTTACTGATGGTCGCCAATGTCGCTACCGCAGAGGGATACTCGGCCTGCTCAAAAGCATAAAAGAGCGCGGTCATGCCCGTGCTTAAGCTGTTTGGCAGTAGGCCAACATAGAGCAAGCCCAACGCCAGCACCGCCGTGCTATCGAGCGCGGGCGAAACAAATGCCTGCCGTGCGGCGATGAACCCAGCCAGCGGCAACACGCCGACAATCACCAGCACCAAGCGCATCACGCTCGTATTGAGGAAATAGTGCCCAGCGCGCTGGCGGTCACGGGCTACTTCACGAGTGAGGAAGGTGTTCAGGCCGAAGTTGGTGAAAATATCGAACCAGACGAACACCACAACGGCGTACTGGTACAAACCAGCGTCGGCTGGGCCAAGCATGCGCAGCATCACCGCAGCGAAAGCGAAATCAATCCCGCGATTGAATAGGTTCAGGATAATTGGGGCGAGGCTGTTACGCGCCACTCTGGCGGCAGTATTGATCTCGTCGCCGCGTCCAATATAGAGACGCCAGAGCCAAACGCCGCCAATGAATAACAACAACACGCCACCGACAAAGGAGAAAAACGCGCCGAGTTGGAAACTGCGCGGGCTATAAACAAAGCGCAAGGTATAGTCGCCGCCCTCTGCTAAATAAACGCCTTGAAAATTGCCCAGCACCAACTGCACATCTAACGGGGTTTCGCTGGCTTCTGGGTCATCGGGCACGACAAAAGCGCGCCAACCAGAGAAATAGCTCTCGTTCACCACCACCCAAGCGGGTTCATCGATGCTAAGCGTCAGGAACTTCTCACGCCCGCTATCCGACGTAATCACAGCGGGGATATAAGTCGCTGGCGTCGTCAGTTGGGTGTAATCAAACTGCCCTGCTTCATCGGGCAACCACGCCTCATCCCATGCAGTAGCGGGCACAGCATAGGCGCGAGGCATGGCCTGCGGATTTTCGTAAATACGCACCGCCTCATCTTCATAGGCGAATTGCCAATGGCCGAAGACGTTCGTGCTGCGGTTGGCCATGATATAGCGCACGCCCAACAGGTCTAACAGCGGCGATGTGGGCGGCAAAACCCCCGCCGCGCCGTCCTCTGTCGTCCCCATCAAGTCGGCGGTATAGAGTGGGGCGATGCGGTTGAAATCTAATTGCACCTGCGGTGCGAGGGCGCGCATATAGTCCACATATTGGCGCGGGATGATGCTATCGTAACCGCGTATATCATAGAGGCCATAGCGCCAACCGCTGTTAGGGTTCAACACGCGCCCTTGACTGGGGTCATCCAGCGAGGTGTTGCGCCAATTTGAGCCAGCGTGCTCTTGCAACCACGCGACCGATGGCGGCGTGAAATCAAGCCATGCGGGGTCACTAGCCGGGTTAAACGCCCACGATGCCACCAGCAAATCTGCCGCCACCAGCGCCGCCGCCAACCATCCCCAGCGCCATTTTTGACGGGCGGCCAGCCAGAAAATTACGCCCGCGCCCAATAGCAATGCGCCCAGCACCAAAACATTGGTGAATTGGTAACTATAGAACATCTGCGGGCTGCTGAAAGCCTGTGACGCCAGTTCCATATTCTCGACAATACGCGCCAACAACGGCTCTAGCGATGTGTAGAGCAAACGGCTAGCGACCAATCCACCGAGCACCAACGCACTGAGCGCCAACAGGCCATAGGCGCAACGGCGCACCGCCCGCCGCACTGCTTCATCCTTCAGCGCATCGAGGCCAAAGCCCGCCAGCACCGCCACACACAAGGTCACCGCATACACCCAGCGGAAAGGCGTATGCGATTGATTGAGGCCGGGCAGCAAATAGATAACGATATAGGTCGGCAGGCCGAACATAAACGTCAGGGCAAGCGCGCCCAGCGAGGCGAAAATCGCCCGATAGGGTGGTTCATCCGCGCGGGAGTTACGCTTGAGTAGCCAGCGAGAAACCAGCGCCCAGCCCCCCAGTAGCAGCGGCAAGATGCCGACATAGAGCGCGCCTTCAACATAATTCTTGATGCCCCAGTCAATCGTACGGATGCGCTCGCCCGCTAGATTGGTGAAATCCGTGACGGTTTGTAGGGTGAACCAGTCAAAATAGCTGTGGTGCGTGGGGTTGCCATAAAAATTTGGCATGAGGAACAGCAACACATCACGGGGCGGGTGTGCCCAGCCCAGCACCTGCTCAAATGTGGCCGAACCGCTGCGCCAGTTGCGGGTGACCAGCTCGAAGAGCGGGATGAATTGCACCGCCCCCACCAAAAAGCCAAGCCCCATCATCAATAACAGCCAGAAAGAGAGCGCCCCAAAGCGCATCCAAGCAGCGCGCCCAGCGGAACGGTTGCGCCATAGCTGAACCAACAGGCGCACAGCCGCATAATAGGCGGCGATGAGTAGCGTATAAATCGTGAGTTCAACATGGCCACTGAAGATATTGAACGCCAGCGCCAACGCGCCAATAATCACCCAGGGCACGGGCGAACGGTTCGCGCGCAAATGGGGTTGGCGGCGGATGACGAACTCTATCATCATCAAGAGCAAGGGCAACCACGCCGCCGCGCCGGCAATCATGGGGAAAACGGCGCTCGTGACCAGAAAGCCGCTCAATTCATAGACAAGGCCGCTCAATAGCGCGCCCGCCCGACTGATGCCCAAAGCCCGCATGAACAGGTACATCATAACGCCCGCCGTCCATAGATTGAGGACGGTCACCCAGCCATAAGCCGTAGGCAAGGGCAACGCATAATACAGCAGGCTATAGGGATAAAGTGTGCTGGCCTGCCCCGCCGCCATGAAGGGAATGCCGCTGAATTGGTGGGGATTCCACAGCGGAATTTCGCCAATGGCGATTTGGTCGCGAATGAACTGTTTCCACTGCATGTTTTGCAGCACTAAATCGCTGAGGAGGGCGTTATGAGGTTGGGGTATCTCTAGCGCCTCACGGTAGGTGCGGAAGGGTTCATCAAGGAAGAGGTTTTCTGCTGGTAGCAGTGTTTTGCCGCCGAATGTTTGTGGCCAGAAAAGCACCAGCAGCGGCAACAAGAGCGCGAATAACAGGATAATAT
>WGEI01000374.1 GCA_015492875.1 Anaerolineae bacterium
ACCCAAAGCTCTCTCAATATGTTGGCGACAATGATACGGGACGGCGAAGCGAGTGAGATGATTGAAATTGCGCAAAGTGGCATCAACCGGCTACAGCAATTGATAGAGGATTTATTCAATCTTGAGCAAATTGAAAGCGGCGCGAATTTTCATTTAAGCGAAGTTAATGTTCTGGAATTATGCCAAGAAGTGAGCGCAGAAATACGCGGTTTGATACTCAATAAAAAAATCGTATTTCAATATCATATTGATGACAATGTACCAGAGTTCATTGTTGTAGATAGACGTTGGATAAGCCGCGCTATTCACAACTATCTCGAAAATGCGGTCAAATACTCGCCAGAAAATAGCGAGGTTCAATTGTTGTTCTACACGCAGGGCAATATATTACATATCGAGGTGGCTGATAATGGGCCGGGTATTCCACCTGATGCGCAGCCCCGTGTGTTTGACCGGTTCTATCGTGTTAATCAAGAAGACAAAAAAGGCACAGGGTTAGGGCTTGCGATTGTTAAATCTGTGGCAGAGGCTCATGGTGGCTCAGTTTATGTGCGGAGTAAGCCCAAACAAGGCAGCACTTTTGGCATACGCATTCCCATTAGGCAGGAAAGCTAAAAACTAGGCACGGTCAATGGCTGCGCGTACCTGACGAACAAAGTCGCCAAATGCTTCATTGAACATATCATCGGAATGGCGTGGGCGCGGTAGCGTGATATGGACATCGGCAATCAGCTTGCCGGGGCGTTGGCTAAAGACAAAAACACGGTCAGCCAATAAAACTGCTTCACGTATGTCATGGGTGACCATAATGGCCGTTGCGCCGCTCTGTTGCCATAGTTGGAGTAAATCTAGGCTAATCTGCTCGCGGGTTAGGGCATCTAATGCGCCAAATGGTTCATCCAATAGTAGCACCTCTGGGCGCTGGATTAGCACACGGCCTAATGCGACCCGTTGCGCCATACCACCAGAGAGTTCTCCCGGATACGCTTCTTCAAACCCCTCAAGCCCTAATTGTGGGATAAGGTCAGCCGCTTGGGCGCGGCGTTCCATTTTAGAAACGCCTGCTAACTCCAATGGCAAGGCAATGTTATCAATGACGGTGCGCCAAGGCATCAGGTTACTATCTTGAAACATCAAACCGACAGCGGAGGATGGCTCTTGAATGGGCTGATGATTCAAATAAGCGCTACCCGATGAAGGCTTTTGCAAGCCGGCAAGCACGCGGATAAGCGAGCTTTTACCGCAACCACTTGGCCCTACAATGGCCACAAATTGTTCAGGTTCGACTTCGAACGATATGGGGCCAAGTGCCGGGAGGGCTAGCCCCCCCGGCGCACGATAGGTGACTTGCAAATCGCGGACAGATACCCGCATCAACTACTCCTCAAAACCCGGAACAAATTCATTGGTGAAAGCGGCCTCTAAATCAAGCGGCTCATTGAGGAAACCCATCTCAAGCAAAACGTTTTGTGCGGCTTCCCATGAAGCAAGGTCGGTCACACCAAGTTGCTCCGCATCCCAAAGCTCAATACTCTTGAGCAAAACTTGTAGCTGAATTAACTCTTCGCTCGAGAATTGCTCGTGCAGGCGGTCATACATGGTCTGACGACTTTCTGCAATGGCTTCGCGGTCGGGATTGGTAGCCAGAAATTCTTCTTGAGCGGCGGCTTCTGCCTCCAAAGCAGCTTGAAGGTCATCGCTGATAGGGAGGTTGTCTACATAATCGAGGCTGAGGAGATAGGCGGCAGCGGGATTATTGATAACATCTTGTAAGCCTTGATGATAGGCCGAAACAAATGCGGCGACCATCTCTGGTTGGTTGGCGATAGTCTCTTCGTTGGTGACAAGGCCATTGGAGACGAGGTCAACCTCTGCAGCGACAGGTAGCACGCGCACGCCAGTGACATCGCCGCATTCGCCTTGTTCGGCGCGTTGCGCAATTTGCAGGGGTTCATTATTCAGATACACAACTGAAGCCTCTACGCCGCCAACACAGACGACATCGGGGGCAAAGAAGCCGATTTCTTCAAGGTCAATATCTTGCTCAGTGAGGCCATTGGCAGCTAATAAGGCAGTTAAACCGCTATAACTCGCACCAAAACGACCAGGAATACCAATGTTGCGCCCAGCTAAATCGGTTACGGTCTCAATATCACTATTTTCGGGAACGACGACGCCAACAGGATATTGCTGAAACCATTCATACAAGTAAACAATCGGACGGCCACCAAAGCGTGCCATAATCACCTGTTCACCGCTTACAATACCAAATTGGCGCTGGTTACTGGCGATGAGGTCTACAACAACTGGCTCATCGAGGTGCTCAATGGTGACGTTGAAACCAGCTTCTGCAAAATGCCCGTTGGCAATGGCAGCATAGGTGGGCGAGAACTGAATATTGGGGATGAAGGTCAACAAGAATGTCTGATCAATCAGTTCATCATCTTGTGCTGTGGCGATTGAAAAAGGCAACAGAAATACGGTGACGAGCAACAGCAGTTTAGTAAAACGAGACATAGAAGCATTCACTCCTTTATGAAAAAGAAATACATAAACCGCATAAGCGGCTAATCCACAAGCCTATGACGGCGCTGCCACGCCAACAAACGCCGCTCCAATAAAGAAACTGCGCCATATAGTGAAAGTGCAATGACAGTCAATGATATAACTGCCACAAAAACGAGTGGGGTATCATAAGAATCGCGGGCGACTTTCACCCAATATCCCAGTCCGGCATTAGCTGTGACAAATTCGCCAACCACAGCGCCAATCACCGCCAACGTGGCGCTAGTTTTTAAGCCAGTTAACAACACTGGCATAGCGGCAGGCAACTCCAACTTGGCAAAAAGCTGCCAACGAGAAGCCCGTGATACACGCATGAGGTCACGCAGATTCTCCGGCACGCTGCGAATACCGACGATGGTATTCATCAACATGGGGAAAAAGACCACCAACGCGCCAGTAATCATTTTGCCGGTGATACCCGTACCGAACCATATCACCAACAACGGTGCGTAAGCGAGAATAGGCGTCGCTTGAAACGCGACGATAATCGGGGAGAGCAAGTCTTCTAATACGGGGATATGCGCGATGAGATAGCCCAGTATCATGCCAACACTGACGCCCAAAAACAGGCCACCAAGCACTTCTTGCAGCGTCACGCCCATATGCAACCATAGCCGTCCATCCTGAATAACAGCGATGAGTTTTATCCCAACTGCTTGTGGCGATGGGATGATAAAAACGGGAAACAGCTCCAGCAGTGTGATGAAGTGCCATACAGCCAACACGGTCAAAGGCGTGGCGATCAAAGCATAGCGACGCACAACCGAGCGGCGTGGCTTCAAAACATATTTTTCATTAGAGATGAATTTATTGAGCGTATAAGAGAGTACGTTTGCTAACATCGCTCACCCCGTTATCTAGAGTTATCAGCAGACAACGGGGCATACAACCAATACACATCCCGAAGAAGCGGCATCTATAGGCATAGCCTAACAGACGCTCAACCTATGCTGGGATATGCATAAGTTATAGCGTTGGCAACAGAAACTACGCATACAAGTATGCGCGCCCTGCTATCCGACCTTCTCCCATCCGGACTGTTACCGTCGGCTCTGGACTTTCACCAGTATCCACCGGCATAGCACTACGGGCTATGACGCACCGCCCAACTGTAGGCGATGACACGGGTCGCGGGCTTAATAGCTCTCAGGCTATCTCACCGCCGGTCGGGAATTGCACCCTGCCCCGAAGGCCTGCTGTATATTCAGTTCATTCAGAGTATAGCGGGTTTAAGGGAGAATGTAAATAAACCATTTGTAAGAAACGCCACAATATGATAGATGTCACTATCCCCAATGGCCATCTATCTACGACATTTCTTTAGAGATAGCAGGGGTAGATTCCTCACTATTGGCGACCAGAAGGGTAAACCTAAAGCGACCACCGCCACCACCTTTATTGCTCTCTGCCCAGATGCGCCCGCCATGAGCCTCGACAATGTGGCGGCATATGGCCAAACCTAAACCTGTGCCCTCATGACCCGAACGAGAGGCATCTACCTGATAGAAACGCTCAAAAATGCGGTCAACTTGGTCTTCTGAGATACCGGGGCCATTATCTAAAACGCTGATAATCACCTCGTCGGCTTGCTTCTCAGCTTTAATCTTTATCTTCCCGCCTTTGGGCGACCATTTAATGGCATTGTGAACCAAATTGATGATCACACGGCGAGCGAGGTCTCTATCACAGAGAACATGGAGGTTTTTAGGGAAATCCCTTTTGATTTTGATGTCTTTAGCCGCACATTGGTCTTCCAAACGCTCCAATGCGCCATCGACTAACTCATCCAGCGGCACATCAACTAAGCGTATTGTCGCCTGTCCAGATTCAATCATCGATAAATCAAGCATCTCTTGAACTAGCCATTGTAGCGATTCAGTTTCGCTGGCAATCGCCCGTAGCGATGAAATGCTGTCTTTGCGCTTAGGTTTTTCACTTTCGTGGAACAGGCTATCGATAATCAGGCGAATACGGGCAATAGGGGTGCGTAATTCATGGGAGATATTGGCCACCATATCACGGCGAGCGCGATTTAAGCGCACAAGTTCCGTGATATTTTGTAGGGCTACACCGATAAATCGACCGCCTTCATAAGGCATAACATGCGTGTGCACGCGGTAGGTTTGCTCACCAATTTGGAGCTGTTCCTCAAACGGTTCGCCATCTTCACTAGCACGAATCGCATTGATGACAATGTCTTGCAAATCAGGGGTATCAAGGGCTTGGTACAGAATTTCGCCAACAGGATTGCGCCCTTGAAATAAGGCTTTGGCGCTACGGTTTAAGCCGATTATTGTGCTATCTTCATCCAACACCAAAACAGCATCATAAGCTACAGCACTCACCACAGTGAAAAGTGCTTTACTCTCGGCCATCTCGCGCTTGTGCTCATTAACAAGCTGGCGCAAATGTTGTACTTCTTTTTGTTCGCTTTGATAGCGATGCCAAAGATAGCCAGCAACAGCAGCACACAATACGCTGAACAATAGCAGAAAAATGGTTAAACCGTCCAAAATTTAACCCTCAAACCGATAACCAACACCGCGAACCGTCACAATTCGCTTGGGATTAGATGAATCGTCCTCAATCTTTTCGCGCAGCCAACGAATATGTACATCGACAGTGCGTTTGTCTACAAAATAATCATACCCCCACACTTTGGTGAGAATTAAATCGCGAGAAAGCACGGCATTACGATTACGCATGAGTTCGGTCAATAAATCAAACTCTTTATTACTGAGCTTGATTTCCTGCTCATCGAGATACACCCGCCGCCCGGTAATATCGACGCGCAAATTGCCCGATACCAGTTCATCCTGTTGCAAAGTAGGGTTTTTGGGACGGCGCAAGACCGCACGAACACGCGCTAAAAATTCGCCCAGCCCAAAGGGTTTTACGATATAATCATCTGCGCCGCTCTCTAGGCCAACGATTTTATCAACCTCTGTGCCCCGTGCGGTGAGCATGATGATGGGGATATGGGCGGTACGGTTATCATTACGCACCATACGGCAAATGCTGAGGCCATCTAAACCGGGGAGCATGATGTCGAGCACAACGAGGTCGGGCAGTTCAGACCGGACTTTCTGTAGCCCCTCTTCACCTTCCAACGCAGTAACAACAGCGTATCCTTCAGCGCTTAGCTTTTCTGCCAGCTTTTGAACAAGGCTTGCTTCATCTTCAATGATGAGTATCTTTGCCATATTGGTTCACCTTTTCACAAAACCATGCAAAGGTTACCAGTAGAATGCTAAGATAGGTTTAAGGCTATCTGGCTAATGCTTAACGTTAAATTAAAGTCATATATGAGCTATTCGTTATAAGCGCGCACGCCGGCCAAAGATTGCGCATGGCGAACGCCATTACGGATGGCCATAGCAAACGCTTCTGCTGCGAAAGCGCCAATCACTGAAGGGTTAGCGGGTATTTCTCCCGTAGCTAAAGCGAAAATAGTATCGCCATCATGCATGGTATGGGCGGGGTTAATGGCACGCGCCAAACCATCATGTGCCATCTGAGCAACTTTGGCGACATGGGCTTTGCTGAGGCGGGCGTTCGTTGCAACAACGCCTATCACGGTATTATCGCCATCACCGCCCATCTGTACATATTGTTTGAGAGCATTCAATGCCCCCATAAACACCTCACCATCAGGAGGCTGGCGCACACCGGCGAGAATAGCGCCATCTTCGGCGATAACATCCCCGACGGCATTCACCACCGCAAGCGCCGCGACAATAAGTCCATCCCCCAAATCAATAGCGGCAGACCCCAATCCCCCTTTAGTCGCAAAATCCATTCCCAATAACTTTCCCACAGTTGCCCCTGTACCAGCGCCTACTGTACCTTGCTGCACTGGTTCATCCATCGCGGCTACACAGGCTTCATAGCCCATCGCCGCATCTGGGCGAACATCAGGCGCGCCGAGATTCAAATCGAAGAGAATGGCAGCGGGTACAATAGGAATGGTGAATCCTGAAATGGCTTTATAGCCTATGCCATGCTCTGCGAGATATTGCATAACACCATCAGCAGCGGCAAGGCCAAAAGCGCTTCCGCCAGCTAAAACAATCGCATGCACCTGTTCAACATGGTTAACAGGGTTGAGCAAATCAGTTTCGCGCGTTCCTGGTCCACCACCGCGAACATCCACGCCGCCGATAGTACCTTCTGGTGGAAGAATGACCGTGCAACCAGTTGCTGCTTCTAAATGTGTGACATGGCCTACACGAAAGCCAGAGATTGCTGTTAAAGTATTATTCGTCATCTTCATCTTGCTCTATTGGACGATAGATAATATCAGCATAGTTATCTTCCAAAGGTGCGGGTTCATCCATTTCGAGAATATCTAAGGCTGCATCATAATCTTCCGGTTTGACTAAAACAGTGACTTCGCCTAAAGAACCGACAACTATCCCTAAAGCACTGGCGCCGGCCTGTGCATGAACCATGGCGGGAATGCCTTCATGTTGTAAACGACCAGCCACAATATGCGCTTCAGGAATGCTATACGTAATATAGACGACCATCCATTCATGGTTTTGGGTGGGTTCACGTGGGGTAAGGGACATGGGCACACTTCTCACATCAACTCATTAAGTGTGAACATTGTACCATATATTAAATTATCAACTTTACAGTGGTATATAAAACGGGGGAAAAGCAAGCGAAAAGCGAAAGGTTAGGTTGGCAGCGGCCTACTCTCCCACACCGTCTCCAGTGCAGTACCATCAG
>WGEI01000375.1 GCA_015492875.1 Anaerolineae bacterium
AGTTGGATTGCTGTGGTAGTTCGTCCTAGCGCCACGCTCACCTATATCACATTCTTCGGCACGCAGTGCCGAGTAATGGGGTCGAGGGGGCCGCGCTCCCTCGCAGGGTGTGGGACAGCGTCCCACGAACTACAACCCCCATAATTGGCCTAAAGCGCCTGTGACACATTGCGCCTTTCCGCTAGAATGGGACTAGATGCATTTAAGTCATAAAGGGCGCGATTTGATGCTAGATAGAACGATGCTATTGAGCGTATTGGCCTCGTTGGGGGCACTGGTATTTGTGCTGGAATTAGTGCGGCGGCGCAAACTGGGCGAAGGCTACTCGCTGCTATGGCTGGCGACGGCGGTCGTCATGCTCATCTTCAGCCTATGGCGAGACCTATTGCACAGCATTGCGGCGCTGGTCGGGATAGCCTATCCGCCAAACTTGCTGTTTCTAGTGGCGCTGCTCTTCGTGCTCTTCATCCTGCTCTATTTCTCCACCGTCATCACCCGTTTGGCGCAGGAAAATAAAGACATCGCCCAGCAAATCGCCCTGTTGCGCTATGAAATTGAACAGGCCAACGCCCGTTTAGAAGCCCTGCAAGCGGCATCAACGCGCGAGGTAAACGCCGACGAGGAGCAAGCCTAATACTGCCGTCATGTAAAGCGATAGGCCGACGATGCGCCCATCGACGTTGTTAATATCTTCGGCGATGATATGCTTTTGCTCTTCGGCATAATCGGGATGGCTGCGCAAAAGGTAAACGGGGCTGAGTAACCACCCCAGCACCAGCCCGCCCAGCAAACCACCAATATGGCCGAAGTTATCAATCCGCGTGCTGATGAGGCCTAGCCCCAGATTGAGCGCGGCGAGAAAGAGCAAGTAGTTACGGCGCGATTTCGCCCGTTCGCCCATGAGTTTGCGATTTTGATAGAGGAAAACAATCTCTGCCCCTAAGAGCGCAAATATCGCCCCACTAGCGCCCAGACTAGGCGTGAACCACCCGCCCAGCACCACACTGAGCACCGAACCCGCCAGACCGCCACCAAAATATACCAACGCAAAGCGCATATGGCCGAAAACGCGCTCTACAGTATTGCCCAAAATATAGAGCGAGTACATATTGACGAAGATATGGGCGACATCACCATGCAAGAACATGGCCGTAAACAGGCGATGGAACTCGCCGCCCTGCAAGACCGCTGGCGCATAGTTCCAACCAAATTGCCAAAGCGAATTGTTGAGCGCAGGCGAGAGGAAGCCCAACGCGAAGATAGCCGTATTGATGATAATCAGCCAGCGCGTCAAAGTGGCGGGCACAACCGGCAAATGCAACACGCCCCGATTGGCGGGCGGCGGTTGTTGTGGCGGCGGGGCAGAGGCGCGCGGCGGCATTTCTAGCGGGTGGCGCTTACGCGGTTTGGACGCTTCAGATTGGGGGTTCTGCTCCATAGTGCACATCTTTCTGTTCAGGTCAGCTCATATACAGTAAGATACAGGTTATATCGCACGTCCGCAATAGGGGCTTAGATTCACCCGCTGGCGCAAAGGAGAAAGACTGTGAACTACGAACTGGTCATGTATAGCCGCACTTTTGGCTGCCCGTTTGTCTCAATTGCTGAAGGCGTATTCGAAGAATATGGCATCCCCTACCGCGAAATCTTCATCGATAAAGACCCGCAAGCCCGCCAGCGCGTCCTACAGTGGACGGGTTTCCTCTCTGTGCCAACATTGGTCATTGCAGAACAGGGCAGTGACATGCCTTATACCGAACCCGCCCCGCTACCACAAGGCGCCAGCCCACGCGGGATTGACCGCGGCCCGATGCTGACCGAACCCAACGCGACAGAACTGCGAGAATGGCTCATCAAACATGGTTTTATTGAGCAGACCATCGTAGAATGACCGTTGATTATCACGCCCCAACTTGCTAATATAGGTAACGTGTTTAACATAGGTAACCCCCTTAAGGAGAGGTAGCATAGAGGCCTAATGCGCTCGCCTGGAACGCGAGTACCGGGGCAACCCGGTCGTGGGTTCGAATCCCACCCTCTCCGCCATATAAAGCGACCGTGCTCAGCACACGGTCGTTTTGTTTTATATTGAGCAGGGGCGAGAGCAAGCGCCCGCCCCCCTGTTATATCATGCTCATACTTGCGGCAATTGGGCTAAAGCCGCGTCTACTTCCTCTTGCGGATACTCGTAATCCTCTAGCGCTTCGCCTAAATAGGCATCATAAGCGCTCATATCGAAATGCCCATGCCCACAGAGGTTGAACACGATGACGCGCTTTTCACCGGCCTCTTTCGCCGCTAACGCCTCGCGGATAGCGCCGGCAATACCATGCGCTGCCTCTGGCGCGGGGATAATACCCTCTGCACGGGCGAAAGTGATTGCCGCTTTGAAGGTCTCTAGCTGTGGGATGGCGACGGCTTCCATCAGCCCTTGATCATACATCTCGCAGACGATAGAGGCCATGCCATGATAGCGCAACCCACCGGCATGAAGTGGCGGCGGCACGAATGTATGGCCGAGCGTGTACATTTTCACCATCGGCGCCATGCCGACAGTATCGCCAAAATCATAGGTGTACTGGCCTTTGGTCAAGCTGGGGCAAGCGGCAGGCTCTACCCCGACGAGGCGGGTCTTTTTGCCGTCGCGCAAGTTCGCCCGCAGGAAGGGCAGCGTGATGCCGGCGAAGTTGCTACCGCCGCCAATTGGTGCGACGATAACATCGGGATATTCGCCCGCAAGCGTCATCTGCTCTATTGCTTCTTGCCCGATGACGGTTTGGTGCATGAGCACGTGATTGAGCACTGAGCCAAGCGCGTATTTATAGCGCCCTTCGCTGGTGGCGGCGGCTTCTACCGCTTCGCTGATGGCGATACCAAGCGAACCGGTACTATCGGGATTTTGTTCAAGGATGGCGCGCCCCGCTTGTGTTTTGTCGCTGGGGCTGGGCGTCACTGTCGCGCCGAAGGCCTGCATCATCGAGCGGCGGTAGGGCTTCTGTTCATAGCTGACCTTAACCATATAGACATGGCACTCTAGGCCGAAGAAATTGCACGCTTGCGATAGCGCTGTCCCCCACTGCCCGGCGCCGGTCTCGGTGGTCAAGCCGCTGACGCCCTCTTGCTTGTTGTAATAAGCCTGTGGGGTGGCGGTGTTCAGCTTATGGCTGCCGCTAGGAGAAACGCCCTCGTATTTATAGTAAATGTGGGCGGGCGTATCGAGCATTTTCTCCAGACGGCGCGCCCGAATTAGCGGGGTGGGACGCCAAAGTTTATAAATTTCGCGCACTTCGTCGGGAATTTCTATATCGGGTTCTTGGCTCACCTCTTGCATGATGAGCGCCATCGGGAAAA
>WGEI01000376.1 GCA_015492875.1 Anaerolineae bacterium
GCTCAAGAGGGTTGGGGAGTTGCGGTCGCGGTTACCAATCCAGCCCGCTGGACGATTATTCAGGCCGAGCTTTTCATCAGCAAGGCGCTCTAAATCGCCACGAATAGCGAGGATAATATCGGGGATAAGCGCCTCTAGGCCTTCATCGCGGAGGGCAATCGTGGTGAGTTCGTCTTCAATCTCGGCGCTCACCGAAGCGCAATAATCGACCGATGATTGGGGCGTATCAATTGAAGCCAGATAGAAACGGTCTAAGATACGCACGATATTTTGAATGACGCGGTCACAGCGGTAAATCCGTTCTGCGCCTGCCCAATCTTCGGGGAAATTATCATAACGGAACTTTTCGGGCATTTCGGTATAATCGCCATAAAAATACGCCGCCGAAAGCTCTAAATCGTGGCGGATGCTACCGGCGAGAATATCAGCAATGGGGGTTGTGGCGCCTATCCACTGGGGCGGACGTACCCCAACGCCGAAAATTTCATTGGCCAACAGCTCATTATCAAACCACAAATCGGCAATAAATGTTTCGCTCTGGAGGTCAACATTCCCCGTCCATCCTGTAGGGCGGGCGGGGGCCATCACATCATCGGCGAGCTGCTCTAAATCTAGGCGAATGTTCAATAAAAAGATTTCAAAGGGCGTCGATTGGCGTATGGGGGCCGCCTGCGCCACCGAGACCAGCCATAACGCCGGCAATAATATCAGAAAACGTCGGATGGTTTGCATTGCCAGACCTTTATTTGCGTCATTATATTTCGCAAAGCTGGCATTCATTATACACCAGCATAAGCCCTACGCGCATATCAGCTCGACCAAAACACGTAGGACTTAAGGCTTATCGGGATAAACAGCTGGGTTCACACAATAGGGCAAAGGCTCGCCCTGCAAGCCAGCAATGACGTTATTGACAGCCATATGAGCCATACGCGCCCGCGTCGCTTGGCTGCTACTGGCGATATGGGGTGTCACGAGACAGTTCTCCAGTTGTAGCAAGGGATGGTCGGCGGGGAGAGGTTCTGGGTCTGTGACATCGAGTGCGGCGGCGGCAATTTCGCCATTTTTCAGCGCTTCGTAAAGCGCCATCGCTTCCACAACGGGGCCACGCGCGGTATTAATCAAAATGGCAGTGGGTTTCATCAGGCGCAGTTCCTGTGCCCCTATCATGCCGCGCGTCGCTGGGGTTAATGGCACATGTAAACTGACAAAATCGCTCTCTTGCAACAGCGTTGCTAAATCCACTTGTTGCGCCCCCAATACCGCCGCTGCCTCGGCATTTGAGCCACCATGATAAAGAATGCGCATATCAAACCCGCGCGCACGGCGGGCAACGGCTTGGCCAATACGCCCCAAACCAATGATGCCCAGCGTTGCCCCGTAAATATCTTGCCCCATCAATAGCATGGGCGACCATGTGCGCCAATGGCCAGCCTTGACATAGCGTTCGCCTTCTGGGAGGCGGCGGGCGGCGGCCATCAGCAAAGCAAAGGCAAAATCGGCACTGGTTTCGGTGAGTACATCTGGTGTGTTGCCAACAGGAATGCCGCGCTTGGTGGCAGCGGCTACGTCGATATTGTCATACCCAACGGCCATATTGCTGATAACGCGCAGCTTTGACGCGGCTTTCAATACAGTCTCGTCAATAGGATCGGTCAACAAGCACAGCAAGCCGTCTGCATCAGCGATGTCGCGTAAAAGTTGCTCTCGCGGTGGGGGCAACTCTTCGCCCCATAGCAGCACCTCGCAACGCTGGTGTAACCGTGCTAGCGCTTCGGTGGGGATTTTACGGGTGACATAGACAAGTGGTTTCTTTTTAGCCATCGCTCACATTCCGCTGAAAATCAAAAACGCAGGCCTATTATAACAAGCCTGCGCCTTATGCTGAAAAAATGTTATTTTAATCAATTTCGCCAAAGGTCATCTTCACGCGGAAATGGGCATCGCCGCTGAACTTGGTAATCACAGCGGATTCATCTTCACGCATGGCGACGCCAAACTCAATCATCATTTGGGCGGGGGCATCACCATCTAGCGCTTTGGCCATTTGCCCCACTCGTGCAGCAGTTTCATAAACGAGTTGTAGCGCGTTGTTCAAAGCGGCGTCGCCCTTCGCGGCATCTTCGGCGCGCTTCTCTTCTTCTTCAGCTAAACTACGAAAACCAATACGCTCGCCACGCTCTACGGGGCTGAGGTCAACATGAACGGGCACACCGTTTTTCTTCACAGTAA
>WGEI01000377.1 GCA_015492875.1 Anaerolineae bacterium
CCTGTCAACAAAACGACGTTCATGGTTTTGGCGTCAACATCATAAAAGCCGGCGACTTGGTCTTGATACAGGTCTAGATAAATAGCCCACAAATCCACATCGGGGGGCAAAAACCCTAAGGCGCGATAGAACAACATCTCGCGCTCTGCCACTTCTGGCGGGAATTCTTCATCGAGCAAGGTGATGAGGTACTGCAAAAGGTCATCGCGATTTGGAAAAGCGCGAGTGAGCGGCGTTTGCAGGCTCAATCCTCTAAAAGATTCCATTGTGGCTTCAATGCCATCGATTTGCCTTTGCAGCGTAGGCGGGATGTCGGGGGCAGTATCTTGGGCAATGATAGGGATTGAAAATAAGAGACTTATAGCCACTAACAGCAACAATCGAATGCGCATACGTATACCTTTTCCTGACACTAGTAGATGAGGATTCCAGTGCTCATTGAAGACTTTACGGAAATCCTTTCAGAACTATAATACCATTCTGTCGTTTGTGTGTATAATTTCGTGGGCCTCAAGACGATATTAAGGAGGGCACGAGTCCATGATTGAAGTACAAGCGTTAACCAAACGTTATGGTGCGGTGACGGCGATAGACAATCTCTCGTTTACCGCACAGCCGGGGCAAGTCACCGGCTTTCTCGGCCCTAATGGGGCGGGTAAAACAACCACGATGCGCATTCTCACCGGCTTTATGCCGCCAACATCTGGCGCAGCAATTGTAGCTGGCTATGATGTCTTCACCCAAAGCATGGAGGTGCGGCGGCGTATCGGCTATTTGCCGGAGAATGTGCCGTTATACCGAGATATGACTGCTGTTGGTTATTTGATGTATCTGGCGGAAATTCGTGGATTAGCTGACCGCCGTAAAAAAGCTGAAGCGGCGTTAGACCGTGTTGGCTTGCTTTACCGCGCGCAGAGCCGTATCCGCTCGCTATCTAAAGGTATGCGGCAGCGCGTTGGTCTGGCAGCGGCATTATTGCATGACCCAGAAGTTTTGATCTTAGATGAACCGACGATTGGTTTAGACCCCTTCCAAGTGCTGGAATTGCGCGACCTTATCCGCGAGTTGGGGCAAGACCATACGGTTTTATTCAGTACGCACATCCTCTCAGAAGCAGAGCAAGTGTGTAATAACGTGGTCATCATCAATCAAGGGCATATTGTGGCACAGGGCAATCCTGCTGATTTACGGGTGGAATTAGAGCGTGGCGGGCGCATCTTTGTGCGCGTCAATGCTAACCCCGAAGAGGTGCGCCCCATTATTGCCAATGCCGCTGGTGTTGCTAGCGTGGACATCGAGGGCGACCATCTTATCGCAACGCCATCAAGCGCCAATATAGACCCACGCCCCGCCATTGCACGGGTATTGGTGGAAGCCAATTATGAGCTTGTGGAATTGCGCCCGTTGGCTGTACGGTTGGAAGAAATCTTCCTTGAAGTGACACAACGTCAAATACAACATCCTGAAGAAGAACCAATAGCGGAGGTGGTCGGATGAGAGCAGTATGGGCTGTTTATAAACGGGAATTGGCGCTGTACTTCCGTTCGCCAATCGCCTATGGCGTCGCATTGGCTTTGTTCCTATTTCTTGGTCTACTATTCACTTCGAATGTATCTGCAGGCAACGGGCAAGCGCCCGCAACTTTTTTGAACATTGCGCCTGAACTCCTCTCGTTTCTCACTTTTCTTGTTGCCCCTCTCCTGACCATGCGCTTGCTCAGCGAAGAAGCGCGCGAAGGCACGCTAGAAGTCTTGATGACGCTGCCCATGCGGGAGTTACAATTTGTGCTGGGTAAATTCCTCGCAGTTTGGAGCTACTACACCTTATTGCTGGTCGTAATGTTGATTTACCCCATTTTGCTCTCCACTGTAGGCATTCTAGATATAGGCCAATTGGTTGGCTCTTATTTGGGGGCTTGGCTATACGGTGGGGCAATGTTAGCCGTTTGCCTCATCTGGTCTGCCCTATTCGAAGACCAAATCGTAGCGGCATTTCTAGGGGCGGCGTCTGTACTCGTTCTGTTTTTGGCAGAGTCCGCCGCTATCTGGGCGAGCAATCAAGGCATCCTCAGCGGAGCGGCAGATTTCATCCGCGAGTTCAGTCTATCGGCACATTACCAATCAACCTTAGCGCAAGGTGTCTTACGGGCTGAAGACATTCTTTACTTTGTATTGATGATTATCGCTGCGATATTCATCACGGTTCGTATTGTTGAAATTCGGCGCTGGAGGGCTTAACCATGAATGAGCATCAAGATATGCAAGCCAATGAGGAACAAGAAGGATTTATCCCTCCCTATTACATGTTAATTGTCTCAGCATTGGGGCTAGTGATTGCGCTATTCGTCGCCCTCACCCAGCGGGAGTTTAGTGTAGTTGGTTGGGGCGGACTAGGAATTGCAGTCTTAGGGTTCATCGCTTGGGCACTGATGGCGCCAGACCAATTGCGCGCCGCATTAACTGGCCGCACAGCGCAATATGGCGGTACAGCGGTGATTGTCACGATTGTGTTTTTGGTGGCGCTTATCGCTATTTACGCCATAGTGAAGCAACAGGGATGGCGCGTCGCCCTCTCCAATAACCAAGCCTTCAGCTTGACAGAGGAGGCGCGTAATGTGATTGAGGCGATGGGGCAAGACCCCAGCACCCCACAAGTGAAAATTATCCTGTTCTACGCAGCGGCAGATGCTGGCCTGCGCGATGGTGACCAAGTGCTGTTGGACGAATTTGTAGAAGCCAGCAACGGCAAAATTAGCTATGAATTCATTGACCCTGACCGTAACCCACTCATTGCGCAGGACTACGGCGTGAGCCGTTCGCGGCAGGTGGCGGTGGTTGCCCTAGATGAAAACGGCGAGCCAAACATCGAAAAGGCAGAGCTGCTGAATTTGCTCAATCAAGAACAACTCACTAACGCCGTTTTGCGGGTAGCAGCACAGGGCGATTTCCGCGCTTACTTCGCTGCATTCCCCAACGGCCTTGGGCTAGACGACGGGACAGCATTGGGGCTTTCCGAAGTGCGCGATTTGCTACGTGATGCGTGGAATTGGCAAGTGGAAGAAATCACCCTGCTCGATATGATGACGGGAACGGTTGACCTCAATGACCCAGCGGCAGATGGTATCGTGCTCGTTCTACCCGGCGGGTCGTCGCCCCTACCCGATGAACAGTTCGCAGTGCTGACAGAATATCTCGATAAGGGTGGCGACATTGTCATCTTCGCCGGGCTTGGCGATGAGCAACCAGAAGCGCTGGCTACCGCGCCAAACTTCACGAATTATCTAGAAGAGAACTTTGGCCTGCGGATCAACAATGACCTCGTTATTGATCCGGTACAGGCCTTCCAATCGCCAACAGCGCCTGTCGCCACTACGTTTGATCAAACGCACTTCGTCACTAGCACCTTGCAAGCCACAGATGCGCTGGTCTTCCCATTAAGCCACAGTATCGACATTGTAGATGAACCACCAGCTAATGTGACTGTGACGCCCTTAGCCTTCAGTAGCGAAGAGGCCTATGCCAAAGCATATACGTTGGCGGTGATTAGTGGCGATACGCCATTAGATAAAGCAGATGATGACCCCAGCGGTAGCTTTGTGCTGGCGGCAGCGGCAGAAAACACGGAAACGGGCGCGCGGGTATTGGTCTTTGGCTCGCAATATTTCCCCGCTAATCAATATCGAGACCTAGCAATAGCTGGTATTCAAAACTATGCGCTGACGCTGAATGGCTTGGCTTGGACGACCAATTTCGATTCATTTGCCAGCCAAATTTCACAGGTGCAGTTAGGCACACGGGTAGAAGATACCCCCATCTTCGCCACGCCCAGCGACTTGAGCACAATCAGCTTCATCACGGTGATATTGCTACCATTTGGGACACTGCTCATCGGGGTATGGGTTTGGTGGCGTAACCGCGAACGTGTTGATATTCACCAACCGTCACAGCAGGAGGGTTAGCCATGAGACTAAATCGGAATACACTCATACTGCTTGTCGTCAGCCTGATGGTGATTGTTGGCGTGCTGTTGCTGAGCAACAATCCAGCAAATGCACCGGAAGCTGAGCCGGAAGCCACAGAAGATGTGGCAAAGCGCCTTTTTCCAGACTTGAACTCGGATACGGTGTTTCGGTTTGATATTGTCAATAATACAAATGGCGAAGCGACCCACCTCGCCCGTAACCCTGAGGGCATCTGGTATGTGGAAGAAGCAACCTATGCCCTAGAAGGCGCTACAGTAGACCAAGTGCAAGCGGTTGGGCGTATGGATATGTTCGCAACATTAGAGGCCGAAGACCGCTTTGAAGTTGATGATTTAGAGCCGTTCGGTTTGACTGAGCCGCAGTATACCTTATCAGTGACGACAGATACGGGTGAGGTTTATACATTGCATGTAGGCGGCAAAAACGCGGCCAATAACCGCTATTATGCGCTAGTTGGCGATGATACAAGCACAGTTGTCACTGTGGCGAAATTCAACCTAGAGCGCTTCTTGTTTGACCTCATCGAGAATCCGCCTTATGAACCCACGCCAACACCAGATATAGCTATTCCAGAAATCACCCCAGAGGCGACAGTTGAAGCTGAGGCGACGGCTGAAGCAGTACCAGAGGCTACTGAAGAGCCAGTTTTGGAAAGCACGCCCGAAGTGACGGCTGAGGCCACACAAGAGGCTATAGAAGAAACCCCAGAGGCGACAGTAGAGGCTGAGGTCACGGCTGAGGCAGCACCAGAGGCTACTGAAGAGCCAGTTTTGGAAAGCACGCCTGAAGTGACGGCTGAAGCGACACAAGAGGCAGAATAGCGAAACAACAATAAAGAGGCGGCCTTAACAGGTCGCCTTTTTTATTTCGTCATCGAGGAGCTTTGGCAACTGCAGAAGGATTTTGCCCCACACTTCACCATGAGCCAAACGCAACAAATGGGTTTCACCGCGTGCGTCCTGTGCGCCTAAACCAGCGATGGGCACTGCGACTTCGTTATGAGCCATCAGCCAACGCGCGATAGGGCTTTCCAGACGGCGGGCGTGACGGATGGCTATAACTTGAGTTAAACAAGCAGCGATTTCGTCCAGCAAATAATCGATATGCCACCGCAACGTTTTACGTTTGGGCAAAGTTGCAGGCAAGCCAGAAGCTTTCAAACCCTCTTTGAGTGCCGTGCGAATTATA
>WGEI01000378.1 GCA_015492875.1 Anaerolineae bacterium
AGTTCTTTGCGCCGTTGCCGCACAGATTGCTCATCTGTGCCGAGCAATTTGGCGATATATATATCAGCATAGCCATAGCGCTTGAGCTTGAGAAAATCCTGTGCATCAAGGTCTTCTAGCTGAAGCTTTTTATTGATGATGCTATCGCGAAATGCCATCGTATCGGACAATTGATGCAAAAACCATGAGTCAATAGCAGTGTGTTCAGCAATTTCTTCCAGCGTGGCCCCTTGATTCAATGCGGCAGCAATCTGAAAAACGCGCTGAGCTGTAGGTACGCGCAAGGTATCTATTGCGGCGATGTCCTGAAGCCCTTCAAAGCCATAAACGCCTATATCTAGCGCCCGAATAGCCTTCTGAAACGCCTCAGGGAAAGTACGGCCAATCGCCATCACTTCGCCAACAGCTTTCATCTGAGGTCCAAGCACTTCATTCGCACCGCTGAACTTCTTAAAGTCCCAGCGCGGAATTTTGACTACCACATAATCTAGAGAAGGCTCAAAGCTGGCTGGTGTTTCGCGCGTAATGTCGTTAGGGATTTCATCCAATGTGAAGCCAACAGCAACCAATGCAGCAATTTTCGCGATTGGGAAGCCAGTTGCTTTACTAGCCAACGCTGACGAACGAGAAACGCGAGGGTTCATCTCAATGACATAAACTTCGCCATCTTGCGGGTTAATGGCAAATTGTACATTAGCGCCGCCCGTTGTGATGCCAATGCGGTCAAAAATGGCGCGGGACATATCGCGCAGGCGTTGCAGCTCTTTATCGGTCAGGGTCTGGGCAGGTGCAACGGTAATACTATCGCCCGTATGAACCCCCATAGGGTCAAGATTTTCGATAGAGCAAACAACAACGAAATTGCCATGCCCATCGCGCATTAGCTCCAGCTCGTACTCTTTCCAGCCCAACAAACTTTGGTCGATGAGAATTTGATTGACAGGACTTTGCTGGAGGCCATGCGCTGCCACCTCACGCAATTCATCTGCATTATAAGCGACGCCACCACCAGAACCGCCCAATGTGAAAGATGGGCGAACAAGCACAGGGTAGCCAATTTTCTCGGCAGCAGCGAGTGCATCTTCCACTGAATGCACAATCTCATTAGCAGGCACTTGCAAACCGATTTCGGCCATTGTCTGGTTAAATAGCTCACGGTCTTCCGCCAGTCGAATGCTCTCTAAAGAAGCACCAATAAGCTCTACATTGTAGCGCTCTAAAACTCCGTTTTGGTGGAGTGCATAGGCCAGATTTAGGCCTGTTTGCCCGCCAACGGTCGGCAGTAACGCATCGGGGTGCTCCGTTGCGATGATTTGCTCACAGATTTCTAGTGTCAGTGGCTCAATGTAAGTCACATCGGCAAATTCGGGGTCGGTCATAATAGTTGCTGGGTTTGAATTCACCAACACAATGCGATACCCTTGTGCGCGCAGTGCTTTACAGGCTTGCACACCACTGTAATCAAACTCGCAGCCCTGCCCAATCACAATAGGGCCAGAGCCAATAATCATAATTGTGTGAATGTCGGTACGTTTAGGCATAGATTTACCACCTCATCCTCATTCAACAACGGCGGCTAAATTTAGGAAATACCAGCGCTCATCACGCCCGATTTGACCATATCAACAAACTGGTCGAAGAGGTATAACGAATCATGGGGGCCAGGAGATGACTCCGGATGATATTGAACGCTGAATGCCCCCATTCCTGTATGGCGAATCCCTTCAATAGTTTTATCGTTAAGATTGATATGTGTCACTTCTGCTCCGTTCAGTTGGCTATCCACACTGACGGCAAAACCATGATTATGGGCGCTGATTTCTACCGCGCTGGTGAGTAAATTCTTCACGGGCTGATTCCCACCCCGATGGCCAAAACGCATCTTCTCTGTTTTGCCGCCTAAAGCCAGCGCCAGAATCTGGTGGCCTAAGCAAATCCCAAAGATAGGCACTTTCCCTAACAGCTCGCGTACATTAGCAATCGCATAATCAACAGCGGCGGGGTCGCCGGGGCCATTACTGAGAAATACACCAGCGGGGTTCATAGCAAGCACTTCAGAAGGCGGTGTATGGGCTGGAACAACGGTTACACGAAGTCCGCGGTCAGTCAGCATGCGCAAAATGTTGCGCTTGATACCAAAGTCATAAGCAACAATCAGTGGACCTGCAGAATTATAATGGTGCTCCAAATACCATTGCGGGTCGCTGCACTCTGTCCAGTTATAAGGCTCTGAACAGGTTACAACATCAACAAGATTTAAGCCGGACATATCTGGTGCAGAACGCGCAAGTTCAATAAGCGCTCGCGGGTCTTGGGCGGCATCTCCATGAGCAATGGCCGCCCGCATCGCCCCTTTCTCGCGGATATGACGCACGAGGGCGCGCGTCGCCACCTCGCTCAACCCGATAATCCCTTGCTCCTTCAGATAGGCATCAAGTGTGCTGTGAGTGCGCCAGTTACTGACAACGGGGCTTAATGCCCGTACAACAAAACCGGACACCCATAAGTGTCCGGATTCCATATCTTCTAAGTTGATGCCGGTATTCCCAACATGGGAAACGGTCATCG
>WGEI01000379.1 GCA_015492875.1 Anaerolineae bacterium
AGACTCCCCATCCCGAGAAGGGAGTAAGACCGCTGGGAGACGACCAGCTAGATAGGCCGGACGTGGAAGCGCAGCAATGTGTGGAGCGGAGCGGTACTAATGGTCGAGGGCTTTGCCATGTGATGCGGGGATGAGGGCACGCTGAACGCGAGAGCATCTGAGAGAACGGCGGACCCGTTGAGAAGAGAAAAGCCAGCTATATAAACAGCGAAGAAGAAACAACACCGAAGCGAGAAAGAGAGCGAAAGGTGAGTTGGTGGCTAGAGCCGCGGGGGTACACCCGGCACCATACCGAACCCGGAAGTTAAGCCCGCGAGCGCTGATGGTACTGCACTGGAGACGGTGTGGGAGAGTAGGCCGCTGCCAACCTAACCTTTCGCTTTTCGCTTTCTCCCCCCTTTTTTTGCGAAGTTTACTTGAAAAAAGGCCGGTAACCCCGACCTTTTCCATTAGCGATAAGCGAAAAACCCAAAATCGATGTAATACACTGGCTCATCTTTCATTGCTGTTGTTCCAGTTTTTTTGAAGATGAATACGCCCGGATGTATCCGCTTCATCCGCTTCTTTAGAGTGCTCCACTGTGATTTACTGGGTTCAGTTTTTCCGGGCTGAATAACAAAATAACTTGGGCGAAAATAGACGCGATAGTGCCCATCAGGGAAACTATCCATCCCCACATAATGCTCGCCAAATACACGGTGCAGATAAGCTAAAACTTTTTCTTGCCGCAGTGGTTTAAATTCGGGCAAGTCATGACTCATGATTTATCCTCTTCTAATGGCCAGAATTCAAACAATGCCCCAACTGATTGGCCAATCATTGTGCGGCGCATCACTTCGCCAAAGATATGGGCAATGGATAAACGAACTAAGCGTTCTGGCCTTTGCTCTTCTGGTAAGGGTACGGTATTTGTCGTCACAATTTCATCGATTTCATCCATAGCATTCAAGCGCTCCACGGCTTTGCCTACAAAAAGCCCATGCGTACAGACAACCGTAATGCGCCCTGCACCGTGTTCTTTCAACACACGGGCAACTTCAACAATCGTGCCGCCGGTTGCGATTTCATCATCGACAAGCAGCACGCGCTTGCCTTCAACATCTCCAATGATGCGGTCAATTTGCACGCTGTCATCAGATAGACGGAATTTCTCTGCGATGGCGATAGGTAACTTGAGGCTACGTGCTAATTTGGATGCTCGCTTTGCGCTTCCAATGTCTGGTGAAACAACTACACAATTATTGGTATCCTGTTTAGAAAAATGTTTGACAAATACAGAATGTGCTGTCAGGTGGTCTGTGTGGACTTTGAAAAAGCCGTGTGCCTGTGGAGAATGAAGCGTCATCGTGATGACATGCTGTGCGCCTGCTGTTTGCAGCAAATCCGCAATTAGACGCCCCGTTATTGAAATACGTGGCGCATCTTTTTTGTCAGACCGCGCATAAGAGTAATAGGGGATAATCGCCGTCACTTGCTTAGCGCCAGATGTGCGCGCTATGTCAATCATCATCAACAACTCAAGCATATTATCGCTTGTTGGCGGGCAAAATGGTTGCAACAAAAACACATTTTTTCCCCGCACGCTAACCCCTAATTGCACCTCAAGATTATCGTTAGAAAAGCGCCCAGTATATGTTGGGCTTAGGGGGATGTCTAAATAGTCTGCAATTTCTTGCGCCAACTCTGGATGCGCTGACCCGCTGAAAAGCAACGTTTCCTCCGGTAAATGTGTTGTTGTAGCCAATGTGCTGAACTCCCACAGTTTAAGCCCGTTAACCACCTTGATTGTGCCATAGCTTGTATGATTGTACATGACCTAATGCTGTAAAGCAGGATTTACTCTATAAGAGTGGCCTTTGCAACAACTTGCCGTTGCCATGGCAAACGTTTGAGGTTCACGACTGCGATGCCCATGAAAATCAATGCCGCACCCATGATTAGACCTTGATCAACGATTTCCCTTAAGAATAGCGCCCCTAAAATGAGGCCAACAACTGGCACAACATAGGTCACCATCGTCGCCCGCGCCACGCCCAACGCCTGAATGACAGAATAAAACATGAGATAAGCGATGAATGTATTGACAACGCCCAATGTAACTATCGCAAAAAGCACATCTTGAGAGATAATCGATGGTATGGTTGTTGGTGTGCCGAATGGCGATGTGACGAAAATGAGCACTGTTTCCGCCAGCGCCCCCGATAGCATCGATAATGCCGAAACAACAATCGGCTCAACTTCGCCTTGCAT
>WGEI01000380.1 GCA_015492875.1 Anaerolineae bacterium
CTCTGGTGTTGGTGGTGAGGCAGTAAGCTCTAGAGTTGGCGGCGTCTCTTGCAATGGGGGAATAGCGATGACCTCAGTAGCTGCGGGAGATGGCGTCTCTGTTTCAGTAGGCGGCAGCGATGTTTCCGTAGCAGTTGGTGACTGTGTTGGTGCAGGGGTTTCGGTATCAGGCACAGGCGAAACCTCAACAATAACGGCTTCGGTGGGCAGTTCGGTTGGTGTCGCCGTCTCTGTTGGTTCTGGTGTAGATGTAACTGTCTCAGTAACGGTTGGCGTATCTGATGGGGTCGGCGTTGCCGTATCTGTCGCTGTCGGTGTTTCAGTTGGTGTGCTGGTGGCAGTATCAGTAGCCGTTGGTGTTTCAGTTGGGGCGGCGGTATCTGTGGGCGTTGGGGCGATAGTCTCGGTAAGTGTTGGGGTAGCAGTAGCCGTCTCAGTGGGCACAGTAGTTTCTGTAGGGAATGGGGTCTCAGTTGGCGCTATTGTCGCAGTCAATGTGGCGGTTGCAGTACGTGTTGCTGTGGGTTGGGGCGTATTGCTCGGCGTGAAAGTCGCCGTTGGGGTTAAATTATCAGGGTCAACGATTGGTAGGCTTTCCAAATCCACTACCCAATAAGCAAGGTCACGCCGTATCCAGCCGAACCCATCTTGATAACGAATCATAATCCACCCCGTTTGCTCATTGCGACCAACTGGCTCAACAAGTTCACCGGGCAGCAAATAACCAATACGCAAATATGTTACGCCCGGCCCACCACGAACAAAGGCACTGGTCTCTGAGCGGATATAGTTTCCCTCTGGGGTGGATGTTGGTAAAACTACTGGCCCGGTTTGACGTAATGGGTCAGGGGTTGGGGTGGTGTTGGGTTCTAACACAGGCAAGGCATCAACATTAATCACCCATTGCACCAAATCACGGCGCACCCAGCCTAATCTATTCCCAGAATAGGGTATGAGCACCCATTGGGCAGAAGGGTCACGGTTAAGGGCCACTACGCGCGTACCCGCCAATAATGAGCCAATAGCTTCATATTCAAGGCCGGGGCCACTACGCACAAAAATATCAATTGTGCCCACATAATTGGCATTGGGCGTCGGTGACGGTTCTTGAGCAAATGCGCCGATTGTGATGAATAAAAAGATGAACAATGAAAAAATACGTGACTTCAAAACAATCACCCCATAATGGCTTAGTGTTGATGCCTAGTGGTTTATTGTATCAAATAGGTTGCAAAGTTGCCTGACAAACTTTTGACGATTATGCAGCGCTTGGCAGATGAGAAAGTGTCATGATGGCTCAATGGAAAAAGTGAGTGGCTCGCCGATAGGTTGGCCATTAACATACAGCCATGCAGACCAATCGCCAGCGACAAAAGGCACATCTTGCGGCGTAAGGGAAAACCAGAAGCAATAATCTTGTGCGTTAACGGGGATAGTCCAACTATCTCTTAACACAAGGCGCGATTCATTAAACCACTCCACCTCAACTGAAGTTCCGCTTTGCACATTACGGGCACGAGCAGCGATGAAAATCTGGGATGCGGCCAGAGGAAAGCGCGTTTGCTCTCTTGCGGCACAACCATCACTTTCCCGAATTACCGAAGTCATCACTAAATTCACAATTTGGATAGAGCCAGAAATATTCATATCATCCATCACCCCAACTTCGCTATCGACGGGCGCAATAGGCGGGGCGACGACCGGTAAAGATGGGTCTTGGCCTTTTTCACGCATTTCTTCAGCGGCTTCTGGCACAATACCTATAACACGGGCTACTGTGGGCGTCGCCCCTGCGCGCGCGGTAGCCGCTAAAATGCCATTCACCCGATTAACTTCGGCGACATATGTAGAAGCATATACAACAGTAGCCGCAACTTGGGTTTCATAAGCTACCAGTGTTGGGGGAATCTGTGCTATTTCTGTAGACCATAAAGCGTTATCTGCTTGCAGGGTACCGGGAATATCTTCGCTAGAGCAAGCGGCAAGTATGAAAACACAACACAATATGGCCAATAGATGCAAGTTCATCAGTTTTTTACTTCGCACAATTTTACAGTTCGTTCTACAATACCGTGCACTATACCAAAAAGCCCCATAGCTAGCCAGAGAACAGGAAAGTATGATGCGCCGTTTAACACGATTAGGGTTTATCTTTCTAGCTTTTTATCTAGTTTTTATTGGCGGAAGCGTCTATTTTGTGTTCTTCTTTCCTATACGCATTTTCCACCATATTTTCATCACACTGCTACTCAGCATCTGGTTCATTTCACGGGTGCGAAGCGGTGGCTTACCCTCTACAGCGCTGAATTATCCGCTCTATGCCGCTGTGGTAGTATGGTTAATCACAGCGACATTCAGCACTGTGCCGCGTTTGGCTTTTGAAAATATATGGCTGCCGATTGTGCATGTTGCTTTCTTTTTTGCGCTGGCAGACTTGTTTCAACGCGGGCGACAGCGCATGGTCTTTGATACTGTTTTCATCTTGAGCGCGTTGGTCATTTTCATCACAGGGTTAGATGTGGCGTCATGGTGGTTCGGGCTGGGTATTACACCGAATACACAGATAGGCTGGTCGCAAATCTCATTAGCGCCCCCGTCTTTACCTCGCGTATCCCTAGCTATGAGCGTCAGCACATTGCTGGCCGGCTTTACTGCACCGCTGGTCACATTGGCGTTCGGCTGGTCATTAACTACTTATAGGCGTGATTATCGCCTCACGTTGCGGTTATTGGGCATTTTATTGCTCATCGTTTTGCTAATGACCAACTCTAGAGGTGGCGTGTTATCTGCCGCCAGCGCCATAGGAACTTTTCTGGCAATTAGATTAGCCCAATCGCCCCAAATAAAGCAGCGCGTTAAACCCCAATACGTTCTAATGGTCATGACTTTAGCCATTTTCGCCATTGTAGGCTTTTTACTGTGGAACACCTTACGAACTCCACTTCGTAGTGGTGACGTTGGGCGCTTAGATATGTGGCGCAGCGCTTTAGAGATGGCAAGTGAGCATCCCTTAACAGGTGTGGGGCCAGGGCTATTTGGGCGAGAATATCGCTCATATCGCAGCATTGAACATATAAGGGACAAATTGGCATCAGCGCATAGCGCTCCCCTTAACACATTGGCAGAGACAGGCATTTTAGGGGCGATTGTCACAGTGTGGCTAGCGGGGGCGTTGTTATGGGGGGCATGGCGCACATGGCAAGTGATGCCATCCGCTAGCAGAAAAATGCGCGTGGAAATTTGTACAGCAGCGCTTATTGGTATCGGTATACATAGTTTAGTCGATGTGTTTACCATCACACCAATTGTATTGCTGATTATCACATTAGCTGCTTATGCCGTGACAGGCCACCGTAGCCAGTTAGACCCAAGACCCAAAGAGGGTGTATGGGCAACCTATGCCGGTTTAGTTATTGTTGCAGCATATGGCATTTGGTTCGTGCGGTTAGACCAAGCACAAGGGCGTTATCAGAATAGTTTGGCATTACGTGATGTAAGCGCTTTAAGCGAATCGCAGGGCGCAGAGGCTGTAGACCCTTATTTAAGCCTATATAACCTGCAAACGGCCTATTTAAGCGGTTTATATAGCGCATCTGAAAAAGCGATAGAGGCTTACCAGACTGCATTAGAGCGTGAGCCGACGTGGGATTTGGGTTGGATGAACCTTGCGGCTTTATATGAAAGGCAAAACAATTTTGAGGCTGCTTTAGCAGCATTAGAACAAGCCATCAAAATTAATCCATTTACACCAGCATCATTCCATTGGGCGCGCATTGCGGAAATGCTTGACTATAACGATGCCGAAGCCATTCTAACTGCTTATAGTAACGCTTTGAGAAGTGCACCCTATTTACCATTGTCGCTTATTTGGAATGAAACTGGGTTGAGAGAAGAGGCTTTATTGCAGTACGTCGATGGGCTGCCATTAGAGAGAGCCTATCGCGTGCTCGCTGTGCACCAGCCAGAAACATTATCGGAGATAGTACCAGCTCATCCACAAACCGCTGCAGAGTGGTGGGTTGTTGGAGAATATGCGAGAGCTATCGAGAATGACACACAAAAGGCAGAACAGGCTTTTCAGGAGGCCATCAAACTCGCGCCATATTATGGTGATTACTATGTTTCATTGGCACAAGTTGTCATGCAACACTCTCCAGATGAAGCGCTTGAGCTATTAAATATTGCTATACTGGTGGGGGTAAAAGATAGTTATCCTAATGCTATCCGAGCGGATTTAGCGCATACAGAAGAGGAGCGTAGGAATTATCTAGCCGCTGCTTTACCACCACGTAGCCAGCCGCAGGAGTTTGCCGC
Source organism: Anaerolineae bacterium (assembly GCA_015492875.1). GTDB lineage: Bacteria > Chloroflexota > Anaerolineae > Aggregatilineales > Phototrophicaceae > S146-30. The sequence goes on from WGEI01000380.1 coordinate 4,315, forward strand.
TGTACTTTACAACCGCGTTGCGGGTTTTGACCTATTGCCAGAAGTGCGTTGGCCAGGACCCGGAGAAGCGGCATTAAAGCCTTGGTTTACATTAGCCACGATATATGAAGAGGAAGGCAACAGAGAGGCTGCTATACGTGTGTATGAAGCCATAAAAGATTATGCGCCAGAAATTACTTTGCCATAGCGCCATTAAAGGACTTGTGACTGCGAGCAAAATCAACTAAAATGGGCGCAGTTGCCCCCGTAGCTCAGTGGAT
>WGEI01000381.1 GCA_015492875.1 Anaerolineae bacterium
ATATGGATGATGCTAGGCCGCCCCATCTCTACGCCCTGCTCGCTGATAATGGCGTGGGCGTTTTCCTGCGGCACGATGCCATAGCGCACTAGATACGCCCCCAATGGGCCACTGGCCGCACCTGTGGCCGGGTCTTCTGCAATGCCGAAGGCAGGCGAGAACATACGTGAGTGCACGGTAGCGCTGTCCAACTGCGTTTCGGTACAAAAGGCAAAGACATGCGGCGCGGGCGTATCTTTGAGTTGCGCTTCCCACAAATCCAGCCGCAGCTTGATGCGTGCCATCGCCGCCAGATTGCGCACGGGGACATAGACGAAGCCCACACCGGCAGAAACCGCCTGTACCGGGTAATCGGGATGCAAATCGTCAACAGCGAGCGAGAGCATCGCCGCAACCGCCGCGCGGTCTTCAAAGCGCGCACCAAATTGTGGAGCGGGCTGTTGCATGGTTATCAGGCCATCATCGCGCAGGCCAACAGGTATTAGCCCAACACCTTCCTCAAACACCACTGACGGCACAGCGTCAATCATCCCCTCGCGGCGGAGGACATAGGCCGTGCCTACAGTGGGATGACCAGCCATCGGGATTTCTGCTTGTGGGGTGAAGAAGCGCACGCGGAAATCGCCGCCTTGCTGTGGTGGGAAGACGAACGCCGATTCTGAGAGGTTGAGTTCACGGGCGATTTTTTGCATGAGGGCGGCAGACAGCCCTTCAGCACGGGCAAAAACGGCGAGTTGATTGCCGCCGAATGGCTCTTCGGTGAATACGTCAACGAGATGGTACTGATATGTCGTCATGATACATCCTCACACTCAATAGACAGAGAGGGGTTGTACCATGTCCTAGCACGGGCGGCAACTAATGGACTTAGGCCATGCGCAATAAACGAGCGCTGCGGGCGGCGAAACGGGCGATAAAGTCCTCTTGAATATAGCCATGTTCGGCATACCATTGGTAAGTATCGCGCAGGCTCTGTTGCATATCAATACGGGGTGAACCAAATGTAACATGGGCTTTGCTGCCATCAAAGTAAATATAGCGCCCGCCCAAACGGGCTTGGTTGCTATCAATGGGCGTAGAAAGGCCAATAGCGCGCAAGGCGTCAATGGCGAAAGCCGTCACAGGCAACATGAAGCGCGGGGCGGGGATGCGTGGGCGGGCAGCGCCAACCACTTCAGCAATCATATTGAACCAATCGCGGTTGCTATAGTTGGCCGTCATGAGGATATAGCGCTGGCCGGTTTCGCCACGCTCGGCGGCGGCGAGGTGATAGCGCGCCACATCACGCACATCGATGACGCTGATGCCGCCGTTGGTGACGGGGACAAGCCACTGAAAGCGTTTTATTTGGGTGATGAACGTGCCGGAAATCATGTTGAGGTCGCCCGGCCCCATAACCACCACCGGATTAACCATCACAACGTCCTGCCCCTGTGCTACCGCTTCGGCCACAATTTGCTCGGCCTGTAGTTTGCTATGGGCATAAGGGAAACGGTTGGGCGGTAGGTGAAGCGGCTCATTTTCATCGGCGGGCAGGCCATCATCACGGGGGCCAATCGTGGCGGCGCTACTAGTGAAGACGACGCGGCGCACACCTGCTTCGCGGGCGGCCTGTAGCACATAGCGCGTGCCCTCGACATTGACATGGAACATCCGCTCACGGTCAGCACGCCAATAATCGGCTACCGCTGCGACGTGGAACACCCAATCCACCCCTTCACTAGCGCGGCGTAACGCCTCTAAGTCGGTGACATCGCCAATCACAGATTCAAAGGTGAGGCCGGCCAACGCATCCAAACGCGAGGTCTGGCGATGCAAAACGCGCACATCATGCCCATGCTCTAATAAACAGCGCACGACATGCGAGCCGACAAAACCCGTACCACCAGTAACTAAAGCCTTCACAGCGCCCTCCCCTTTCATAAAAATGCTTCAACAATTGGCCACCAGCATAGCGGGAATGGCGGTGCAGGTCAACGGGACGAAAGCAATCGCCCTCAACACAGTGGCTGAGGGCGGAGTTATGGCTTAGCTGGTCGGCGTTGGGCTGGCCTGAGTTGGCGCAGTGGTGGGCGTCGCGGTGGGCGGTGGCGTGGCCGTCGGCGGGGGCGTAGGCGTTGGCGGCGGTGTTGGCGTGGTGGTGGGGGTATTG
>WGEI01000382.1 GCA_015492875.1 Anaerolineae bacterium
CGCTGGGGCTGTTCGGGGTACTGTTAGCTGTTCGCGCTATCACATGGAAGACCGATAATGACCTCGCCCAAATTGCCGCAGCTTATTTGTCGGAATATTTTGATGAGCGCTTTACCCTGATACGCAATGTGAGCCGCCTTGGTTTGGGATATATCGACGCGGTGCTTGTTGGCCCTCCGGGCGTGCTGGTGTTCCGATTAGTAGATAAGCAGGGCAGCTTCCTCAATGATCGTGGCAAGTGGTTGAAACTGAATAAGCGTAACCAATGGGTACCCATGCGCTTTAACCCCACCAAAGACACAGCCGACGACGTGCGCAGCTTGCGTAAGTATCTAGCATCTAAAGATATTCACGATATTCCCGTTTATGGTGTCGTTGTCTTTATCCCCGATGAGCAACACGCCCATATTCAAGCCGAATCCCCTGTTGTTCCAGTGACAAACCTGCCTAATCTCTATGACGCTTTGTTAGATAATTATCTAGCTAAGTCTGAACGTATTACACCCGACCAAATATTGTCAGTTGTTAACCTGCTATACCGTGAGTGATATATGCCAACCACATTATTGAAAGCAACTGTTGGCGGTGGCAAAACCGAAGCGGTATTACATGAAATCTTTCAAATTGTCAACAATACACAAAACCCTTTCACTAGTGTCTGGGTATTATTGGCCACTCGCCGTCAAGAAGATAATTTCCGCGCTCGTTTAGCCCATCTCCCATCTCTCAATCAAGTTTTTTTCAATATCGAAATTTTTCACTTCTACGACCTCTATACCCGCCTCTTAGACTTGGCAGGGCAGCCCCAACGCCATCTCGATATTGTTTCGCGATATAGTCTGCTTTATGACTTGCTAGAAAGCCTCACGCCAAAGTTAGAATTCTTTCGCCCTATTGCGCATACGTCGGGCTTTATTCAAGCTGTTGCTGATTTGATTGATGAACTCAAGCAAAATAGCGTGCTACCGGAAGATTTCGCTGGCGTTGCCGATACCCCAAAAGACCGCGATTTGGCGCTTATTTACCGCGCTTATCAAAATCAGCTGATTCAACATCACCTTGTTGATAAAGAAGGGCAGGGGTGGCTGGCTCTAGATTTGTTGAGCCAAGATGAGCGTTTAGCTAGCAATGTGCAGATGCTTGTCGTCGATGGCTATGATATTTTCACCCCTGTACAGGCAGAGCTTATCGCCCTCCTGTCGCACCGCATCCCGCAATCGATTGTCACATTAACCCATGTGCCCCACCAAGAAGGCACTATCGGGCGCCGCTTCATGTTGGCGGAAAATCGCCTCAGGGAATTTCATGAGCGCCATAGCGTTGGCTTAAACGTGATGCCGTTGCAGATGCCATATGACAACCGCCACGTTGATTTACAACAGGTGACCTCAGCCATTGCCTCTGGAAATACAGAGGTAACCCCAACAGCTAAAGCGCATGATGAAGGGGTCAATTTTATCGAGGCCTCAGGGATTGACCTCGAAGTTTCGGCGGTTTTGCGCCGCGTGAAGCGCTTTTTGTTAGCTGGCGCCGCCCCTGATGAATTGGTTATTGTGCTCCGAGAGTGGGAAAATTATCTCCCCTATTTGCTGAATGACGCCCGCCGCTATGGTATACCGCTGGCATTACATTATGGCGAGCCTTTGCGCCAAACCCCGCCAATTATTGCCCTTACGAAGTTGCTAGAACTCGAAGAGCGCGATTTTGAGCGAGAGTTGTTATTAGATTTACTGCGCTCCCCTTATTTCGACATCCCCGATATTGGAGAAGAAGAAATTGCCCTGCTTGACCGCATTAGCCAAGAATATACCGTTTTATCTGGCCGCGATGCTTGGTTGAATGCTATTCAATTGGCCGCTACTCCCCTAGATGAACGCGATTGGGATGGTGGGGCGGATTGGGACGATGAAGATAGACGTATGGCTTGGTCGGTTATCGATGAGCGCGTTGGCGATCGCCTGTATATGGCGCTATCAGATTTTTTCGATCACGTTGTGCCAAAACAGGAAGCCAGTTTTAGTGACTATATCACATGGCTAGAGCAACTCATCGGCCCGGATAGCGTATTAGAAGTTGATGATGACGAAATAACGCCCTATGATGATTATACGCTGAGTATACTCAAAATGATTCGGCGTTTAGACGATTCCCAGACGTTGGCGCATGATTTGTTGGCAATTCGCCAACTGGCCGATATTTTCCGCAGTTTATATAAAGCCGATGTGCTTTTGCAATCATTAGGCCTTAGGGGAGAGACCAGCCATTGGTCACGCTTTAAGAGCATGCTTTTGGCGTTGATTGATACAGCATCTATTGAATCAGCTCCCATTCGTACTGGCCGTGTTCTGGTCACGACAGCAGCCAATGCACGTGGTTTACCCCATTCTCATATTTTTATTCTGGGCTTATCAGAAGGTTTGTTCCCCAAAGCCCCACCCCAAGACCCCTTTTACCTCGATAGTGAGAGACTCGCCCTTATACAACAGGGTATCCCGCTCTTGACCGCTGAAGAGCGCGCTACCGATGATGGCCTCTTCTATGCACTCATCAGTCTTGCCCAACAATCGCTTACCC
>WGEI01000383.1 GCA_015492875.1 Anaerolineae bacterium
ATATAAGCCATCATATGGACTTTGCAGTAGCGATACTTTAAGTTGAGCATCTTCCCCGTATAACCTTATCATCACCCCACCCTACAGGTGAGGTCCCCCGGTCGATAACTGTAACCGCCAAAATTTCACTTAACCCACTTGAAGCAGCTCTTCTAATAGGCCAGGTCCGACATGTTGCAAAACGCCCCGTAGCTTTTCATGGGCAAGACGAACACGACTTTCGGCGGTCTTTTGTGGACAGCCGATAACTTCGGCCATTTCTCGATAAGTTAGACCATGTCCATAGCGCAGAACAATCGCCTCCCGCAAGCGCGGCGAAAGCGCTTTAAGCGCCTTTTCTACAGCGTCTTTAATATCACGCCGCGCCATCGCTGCTTCCGGTGTTTCGGAATTGGGTGCGGGAATATTCATTTGTAAAATCTGGCTGAAGTCTACCATAGGTAGCCGTTTGCGGCGATACATATTACGGCAACGGCTAACGGCAATTGTATACAGCCAAGTTTTGAATGATGCGAGATTTGAATCAAAGCGATGTAAATTTTTGAAAGCGTATACAAAGGCTTCTTGTGTTACATCTTCCGCATCTTCTGCGTTGAGTAGCAAACTATAACATAAGCGGTAGATGCCAGAAGCGTACAAATCATAGAGTTCAGCGTAGCCCGTCTGATCTCCCGCTAAGGCACGGGCGATAATGGCATCTACTTCGTCACGTTCCGGTTGTCCGGTCATTGGCACTTACCTAGCGTTGTATCGATAAAGACTACACGTTGCATATACACCACAGTTTTGATATATCCTCATTACTATTACAAAACGCATTCAAAACTTATCATACAGGTTAATGATTAGAAAAAAGTCAATAACTCAACGGCTAAGGACGTTCTTCAGGCGGCGTACCCTCGTAAACATCCTGCCGCAACCATAAAATCACAGCGCGGCTTGTCTGCGGTGCAGGTTCTGGCAAGGTTTGGCGCTGTAGCCACCATGCCAAGAACGTGTTAGGGCGGATAGACCCCACATTCCAAAAGCGCTCTAAAGTAAAATCTTGCCCTACATAAGCCCCGCCTAAATCTGGCTCGGTGAAATTGGCAGGTAAAATAATAATCTGGTCACCTCGAACAGTGGCAAGATCGGAAACATATTCCGTTTTACTGAATTCGCGCAATTCCCACATTAACAAGCCATCAGGCTGAATAATATCATCATCAACTAAAACCGTTATAGGCAAATTCTTAAAGCCAAATGAATCTCGCATGGTGAGGTCGTGTAGGGTTTCGCGCAAATAGCGCACCTCTGATGCAGCAGCTGTGACATGCCAAAACTCGCGCGGGTCATCAGAAAAAGTGACCGCAGCATTCCAACCGCTACCGAGATTTGTGAGCAACATAAAGGCGAAAAAGCCCAAACCAGCCCCTTGTATCGGTAAGCGATTGCCCCAGATACTGCCAGTGAGGAAGAAGCCAATGATGATGAATAAGGGGACAATGCCCACCCAAATCAGGCTATAACGCAAGTTGATATAAGTGGGGCCGCCTAAAATTGAGAATACGTCCACTTCCGAAGGGATAGTCATCAGGGCGCGGGCAACAATCTGCAAATGAACGCTAAAAACGAGCAATAGCGACAAGGTAATTGTCGCTAACATCCAGCGCACCCAACCATGATTTTGCCAGAAGTTTTCTGGCTCTTGCAACCAGTATAGCAAAGGGGCGCGCCCCTCAATAAATAGTTCATCAATGGCGACTGATGCCAGTCCTGTGAGCGGCACAATGAGCCATAAAGCAGCATCAGCACCTGCACCGGGATAAAAGAGCAATAGCAGGACACTGACAACTACCCAGAAAAACAGGAAGCGCTCGGTATAGGTCATCTCTAGACGAGCAATCAGAAGGGCAACGCCAATGAGTGCGAATATCCACAGAAATGGCTCATAGAAAAGCGCCGTCATGAGCGGGAAAAGCGTAGGTGCGCCCGCTTCAACTTGGCTAAAACGGCTTAAGGCGGTAGCGATTGACTCGCCAATCATGGTGAAACCGCTGGGGTAAATGAAAAACGCTGTCGTGCCGATAATTAAAGTTAAGCCCAACGCACTGGCAAAATGCAACCAAGACCAGCTCTGAAAATGTTGCTGAACTTGTAGCAGCAAATCATCGCCGGGCAAATCTAACCGTTCTGGTGCGCTGAGCACACTGCGCAATAGCGCCAGAAGCGCAGCAAGTGCGAGGGTGAGCGCTAGAGGTAAAGCATCTGCTCCGCTCAAGATAAGTAAGGCGAAGCTGATGCCAGCCATTGAAACGAAAAGCACATGGGGCTGATCGTAAAAGCGCCATATGCTCCATAGCAACAGCATAGCAGCTAGTAATGCCCATACTGCGGGGCTGGCGAAGCGCGCCGCAAGAAAATGTACAGGGGAGACAGCTAGCATCAAACTGATGAAAAACGTTCGTGATACGCCTAACAAGGAACGGAATAGTAATGGCGATAAAATTAGCCCAATGGAAGCAATAACGGTAAAGAGCCGCGCGCCAATTTCTGTGGCGTTTCCTAAAGTAAAAGCGACAACCTGTGACCAGAAAATCAGGGGGCTATCTGCCACCAAAGGCATCATTCCACTTGTGCCGTGCAGGTATTGCCAAGCGGCAAGCGCGCGATGCGTCTCGGTAGAAGCGAGGG
>WGEI01000384.1 GCA_015492875.1 Anaerolineae bacterium
GCGCCCATGCCAACGCCCTATCACGCGCTTCTGGGTCACTGTTCGGGATGGCAATCCATCGCTGCCCGCGTAAATCTAAAAAGCCGCTGATGTTGCTATTTTTAGGAACGAGTAAGCGGTCGCCGTGCATGAAGTAGGGCATGGAAAAATCAACATTATCAGCATAATTCCAGTCTGGCATAATGCCAATAGCCAAATCGGCTTGCCCGTTGATAACGGCTTGTATGGCTGCGTCTCCATTGCCTTCTACAGGGATAACCTGCACGCCCCAACGCGCCGCCATTGCATTCACCACTGCTTGGTTGATGCTCGCCAGCCGTTGCTCGACCAGTGAAGCGCCTTCTGCGGGTGGCGTCAAGCCGCTGACGCGCAATGTGCCCTCGCTCAGCAGCCGTTCCAATGTGAATTGCGTTGGCAGGGGATAATCTGTTAGCGTAGCAGCGATATTGGGAGCTTCATCCCCAATATTTTCCCACACAATATAATCCGCGCTAGAAAATGGCGAGTCTGGGAAATATGTTTTTGCCAATTCTTCAATTTTTCCTTCGACCAATAAGTATTGCAAAGTACGATTAACCAGATTGCGTAAATGAATATCCTGCCGCGACATGACAACCGCATACGGCTCTCGCGCTACAGGCTCATCCAAAAAGCGCACAAGGTCTGGGTGGGTAATAACACGGCGTAAGCGCCCATGTCGCCCAACGATACCATCCACTTCACCAAGCACTAGCGCAGTATAGGCAGCATCCAGTGTGAGGTAGGGGCGTATATCAAGCGAATAGCCATTTTGCGCCGCCCAATCCTGTACTGCTAATTCCGCTTCACTGCCGATGACTACACCGATAGGCCTAACGGCTAACTCGCTTAATGTGCTGAAGTCGTCGCTATTTCTCACTAGCATCGCTTGCTGGCCAATATAATACGTTTGGCTAAATTCAAATTGTGTATCGAGTTCCCGTCGGTGCACCTGTGCTGCAATGAGCATATCAACAGCGTTTGCTCGCAACATTTCTGGCGCAGATTGTCGCGTAACTTGAACAAGCTCCACTTCCACGTCCCACGCTTCAGCCATAGCGCGCGCTAAATCTGCATCAAAGCCAATCACTTCCCCCCGAATTGTCAGTTCGCCAAAAGGCGGCTCGCTATAAAGAATACCTATTCTCACCATGCCATCTTGCTGAATGCGCGCTAAGTTAGAGGTATTGCGCAAAACTTCGTTCGGTGCAGTGGCTGCTGTAGGAACTAGCGTTGGGGGGACTAATGTTGGCACAGGCTCTTCTTCCTGTGATTGCCCCAGCCCCGTAAAGGTGAATATGAGGAATGAACATGCGATAAGTGCGAGTATTCGTATCTTCATCATGAGTTTGATTTGTAAAGTCCGTGTTTTTGAATGTAATTCAGAACAGCATTCGGCACAATATAACGTACACTTTTCCCGCTCAAAAGTCGCTCTATGACATGCGTGGAAGAAATCCACACGCCCAATAATGGTGCATCAACCATCACAATCCGCTTAGATAAGTCGGGCAAAACGTCGTCGTGCATATCTGGATGAATGTCTTCATCAGACCGCCGCATGACAGCTAGCTTGCAATGGCTATAGAGTTCTTGCGCCCGTTCCCATGTGGGTAAATTGCGCAAATTGTCGCCACCCATCACAAAGTAAAGCTCTGTTTGCGGGTATTGCTCCTGTATCAACCGAACGGTATCGGCTGAATAGTGCGGGGGCGGGCGGTCAATATCAACATGGCTGATACTGAAGTAAGGGTTACCCGCTATCGCCAACTCAGTCATAGCGAGGCGATGCTCTACCGATTGGCGGGTAGTATCTCCCTTGTGCGGATGCCCGCCGACCGGTACAAATAACACATGGTCTAAATCCAGTGCTTCGCGGGTATATTCTGCTAGGATAAGATGGCCGATATGGGGCGGGTCGAATGTGCCCCCAAGAATGCCCAGACGCTGCCATTTTTCCGTCATTCAGTCCATTCCAGTTCGTAGTCGCCAATAAAGACGGTATCGCCTATTTGCACACCTGCTTTTTTCAATGCCTCAGAAACGCCCAGTGCCTCCAAGATGTTCTGAAAACGTAAAATTGCTTCATCATAATCCCAGTGCGTCATAGCCGCTGCGCGCTCAATCCGTTTGCCTTGCACGCGGTATATCCCCTCAGCCTCCTGTATGACATCGAAGGCCATTTCATCTTCTCGAAGTTCATAAACCGGCGTCTCGACAACGGTTGACACCGCCTCTACCGGCAATTGGTCATACAATGCGAACACCCGTTGAATCAGTTCGTCAACGTTCTTCCTCGTTGCCGCAGAAATAGCCATCGGCTGGACACCTAGCTTTTGCAAAGCCGCTTCTACTTCTGGCCATTTTTCTTGCGCTTGCGGCATATCCATCTTGTTGAAGACAACGAGTTGTGGGCGCTCTTTCAGGCGCTCGTCATAAAGCGCCAGCTCTGTATTAATTTGGCTATAGTCCGCTATAGGGTCTTCGCTTGTACCATCAATGACATGAACTAGAATGCGGGTTCTTTGCACATGGCGCAAAAACGAATGCCCCAATCCAACGCCCATATGCGCCCCCTCAATCAGGCCGGGAATATCTGCAAAAACAAGGTCGTGATCATCATACACGACCACACCCAAATTAGGCTCTAGTGTTGTGAAGGGATAATCTGCAATACGTGGCTTCGCATTGCTAATGACCGAGAGCAGTGTCGATTTACCAGCATTAGGCACACCGACAATCCCCACATCAGCAATCAGTTTTAGCTCTAAAATGAGCCAGCGCTCCTCACCGGGTTCTCCCTTTTCTGCAATACGAGGCGCTTGATGGGTAGATGAAGCAAAACGCGCGTTACCCCGCCCGCCTCGTCCACCTTTTGCTACTACAAACTGCTCATCAGGCCGCACGAGGTCTGCCAATACCTCACCTGTTTCGGCATCTTTCACCACCGTCCCCGGCGGAACGTCAACGATGAGCGGGGGAGCGCTGGCGCCTGTTTTCTTAGCAGAGCCGCCGCGCTCTCCATGTTTGGCCTTAAAATGCACTTTCCGTTGGAAGTGAATAAGTGTGGTGTGTTTAGGGTTTACCTTCAAAATAACATCGCCGCCGCGCCCGCCATCGCCGCCAGCAGGCCCCCCACGTGGTACATATTTTTCGCGGCGAAATGCAACCAATCCATCACCGCCATCGCCACTACGCACATAGATTTTTACTTCATCAAACAACATCGCGTTTGTTTACCGTCTAACACTCAATTTCTGGAATGTATTCAGGGCGGCCAGCTTTATACCATGCAATGGTGCGCCGCGCCCCTTCTTGAAAACTGATTGGCGCAAAGCCTAGCTCTTGCCGCGCTTTTTCACTGGAAATGCGCCAGTTATTATACACATATGACCGCAAATTCAGCGGCCAAAACGGCTCTCTATGGGTAATTGATGCAATC
>WGEI01000385.1 GCA_015492875.1 Anaerolineae bacterium
AGATGTGTATAAGAGACAGGGCGAGACCCAGCGCCAATCCTGCGCGTCTATGGCTTGCGGTTCGCCCCCAATATGGCGGCAGGTGAAGGCGTGTAATGTGATTTTGAAATGGGTAAAGGCATGGTTCACCACCGTGAACAACTCGCCTACTTCCACCGCTATCGCCAGTTCCTCACGCAGTTCCCGCTGTAAACACTGCTCTAGCGTCTCGCCCGCTTCCTGCTTGCCACCGGGAAATTCCCATAACCCGCCGAGCAAACCATCGGCAGGCCGCTGCGCGATGAGCAATTGCCCGCTGTCGTTCCAGATGATACCCGCCGTCACATCGTAGTGGGGTATTGGCGCTTTTTTCCGTTTGACGGGGCGTTGGTGCTGTGTGCCATTGGCATAAGCGCGGCAGTGCTTTTGCAGGGGGCAGGCCTCGCAAAGTGGTTTGCGCGGCTTACACACCATCCGCCCCAGTTCCATCAGCGCTTGGTTATAATCGCCAATGCGCTCTTGTGGCAGCCAATCTTCGGCCAATCGCCACAGGTGTTTTTGGGTGGTGCTTTTGGTGATGTCGTCGGGTAGGTCTATCAAACGGGCGAAGACGCGCATCACATTGCCATCGACTAGCGGCGCGGCCACACCAAAGGCAATACTCGCAATAGCGCCCGCTGTATAGCGCCCAATGCCCGGCAGCTTTTGCAGCGCTTCTACCGTATCGGGGAAGTGCCCGCCATATTGCGCCACAATAGTTTGTGCACAGGCGTGTAAATTTCTGGCGCGGCTATAATAGCCCAGCCCTTCCCACAATTTGAGCACATTTTCTAACGGGCTAGTGGCGAGGTCGGCGATTGTCGGGTAAGCTTCCAAAAAACGAATATAATAAGGTATAACGGTTTCTACTTGGGTCTGCTGGAGCATGACTTCCGACAGCCAGACATGATACGGGTCGCGGTCGGCGCGCCATGGCAACATCGCAGCGTGGGCATCATACCACTTAAGCAGCCGCTCAATAGCCGTTTTATCCATCATTCATGTGTTCCTTTATTCGTGGCATTGCGCCATATCCTACCAGCCACGGCCTTCGTAGCGCAATGCCAGAGCAAACGGGTAAGTTACGATGACTGCACAAAGTCCACCAGAAAAAAATAAAGTTTTTTCAATCACTTGGCCAGATGGTAGTCGCTCTCAAGCCATTGTTGCCCACCCCGATAAAAATGCCGAAGAAACCGCCGATATGCTGGGTTTGGTGCGCCCTCGCCCAACGATTTTCGTCACAGGTGGCGCATCTTATATGACGGATAAAGATAAAGCGCTCACCGAAGCAATTATTGAAAAGGGGATTGCCCGCTTTGCTCAAGATTATGGCGTCACCTTGATTGATGGCGGTACAGAGTCTGGCGTGATGCACATGATAGGGGTAGCACGGCGCAAACATGGCTATAACTTCCCCCTCATTGGCGTTGCACCATTGGGGCGCGTTGAATATCCCGGTTATACCAACCCGTTACAACAAGCGATGCTAGAAGATAATCATACCCATTTCGTTTTGGTGGATGCGCCCGATTGGGGCGATGAATCGCTGACAATTGTCCGCCTCGCCCAAGCCATTAGCGGCAACGGCCAACGCGCTAGCACGGGCATTCTTATTAATGGCGGGCGCATCAGCCGTCAGGATGTGTTTTTCGCCATAGCAGAAAAAATGCCCATTTTGGTATTAGAGGGCAGTGGGCGCTTTGCTGATGAACTAGCAACGGCCTTCCGCACTGGACAGACTAGCCAGAAACTCGTTCAGGCGATCATTAAAGGCGGCGATATCGAGCTTGTGGGGACGGTCGAGGGGCCGCAAGCTGTTTATGATAAACTCGCCAAACGTTTTGGCGAACGCTCAAATTAGGAGGGGGGCTTATTATGCGCCAACATTTGCGTTTATGGATAATTTTTTGCCTACTTTTTATCAGTGTCACTGCACTAGCACAAGAAAATACGCCAGAGCCATCGCCCGCCGAGCCGACAACTGCCGCCGTCGACGATGCCCTTGCGCGGGCAGAAGCAGCGGCCATCCGCGCCGAAGAAGCAGCAGATAGGGCTGATAGCCGCGCCCAAGAGGCGATAGATTTAGCCTTTAACCTGCTCGGTATTTTTGAAGCCATCGGCTTTGCGGTGACAGTTGGCGCTGGCATTGCGGCTATTTTCGGCGTGACACGCCTCATCAGCGCCCAAAACGAACTCACCCGCGCCCGCGAAAGCGTGGAACGCGAGCTAGAAGCAATCACCCAACGCTTTGAACAGCGGCTGAGTGAAAAAGAAGAAGAGGTGACAAAACTACACGCCGAGCTACAAGAGACCGCCGCCAACAACCGCCAAATGTTGGCCAATGCCTCGCTCGCCCAATCGCTTTTGCCCATTGGCGAGCGGCAATATCGGGCGCAGGATTTTCAAGGGGCATTAGATACTTACCAGCGCGCGCTGGAGCTAGACCCCAATAACCTCATTCTACACTATCGCATTGGCTATACTTACACTCAAAGCGGCGAGTTGGAAAGAGCGTTGGAACACTTACAACGGGCGCTAGACATTGACGACACCTTTGCCCCCGCTTTGGCCTCTTTGGGCTATGTCTATCGCCGTATTGGGGAGAAAATGCCAATGGGTTTAGAGCGAGACGATACCCTCAATAAGGCCGAACGCTATCTCTTAGAAGCGCTCAAGCGCTCGCCGAAGCTGATTGATGAAGATGGCGAATCGTGGTGGGGGTCGCTCGGTGGTTTATACCGTCGGCGCGGCCAAGTAGCGCAGGCCATTGAAGCCTATAAACGCGCCACTGAAGTCACGCCACAATCCTCTTATGGCTGGGGCAATTTGGCCTTGCTCTATGTGCAAACGCATAACCGCGAAAAAATGCTCGAAACGTATAAGCGGGTGGAGATGTTGGCGCAGGCTGAAGCGCTGGCGGAAGTGGATAATTATTGGGGCTGGTCAGATTTAGCGGTGGCGGGGTTGGCGCTAGGTAAAGAGGCCGAAGCGCAGGCGGCCTTACAACGCGCGCTGGAGTTAGCCTCGCCCGATTCTCCCTATATGCTGGATATGCTCTTGGATACCATCGACCGCCTTGCTGCCGCGCTTGGAGACGATGAACGCCCGCCCTTAGAGCGCGCCAAAGCCGAGATTAGGCGCGTTCAAGCGGAACATGCGGCCTTGCGGCGGGCAGAAAATCTAGAGGTCGTTGAGCAATGAGCGGTGCTATAATCAAATATGTGCTATATTCAGTGTGCCTTTCCGCCTATTGTGATGTATTATAAACGTGGGTAATGCCCTTGCTATACCCTTGATTTGAATTTTATCTGCATGGGAAGTATTGATGACCACAAGCAACAATTCCGACGCCGTCCGCAAACAATATGAAAATGATGAGCTGTTGCGCACACGGCAAGAAATCCACGAGCAATATACACAACCCAAAATAGATTTTATTCAGTGGGCATTAACCTGCATACCATGGCAAGGGGATGAGCGCGTGCTCGATGTTGGGAGTGGCACAGGCTCTTATCACAAAGCCTTGCAAATGCGTTACCCCGATATTCGCTATTTTGGCATTGATAACTCTTGGGGTATGTTGCAAAAGCACCCCGCAAACGGCTATCGCATGGTGAATGGGGATGCCCACAAACTCCCCTATGCCGATAACAGCTTTGATATTGTCATGGCCAATCATATGATGTATCACTTGGTGGATATTGATACGGCCATCAAAGAATTTAAGCGCGTGCTGAAGCCGCAGGGCTTGCTGATGGTGGCCACCAATAGCCTGCATAATATGCCAGAGTTTCAGGTGTTGATGCGCCGCGCTATCGTTTTATTGACGCGCCTCTCTCCCTCACAAATTCGCCCCCCTGCGCCCGCCAGCGACCTCTTCGCGCTGGAAAATGGCACGCGCCATCTCTCGCGCTACTTTACTGGGGTTGTCCGCTATGACTTGCCAACAGCGCTGGTTTTCGATGATGTTGAGCCGGCCTTACGCTATTTAGAGAGCACGCGCAACTTGCGAGAGCCACAGCTGCCCGATGATGTGATGTGGGATGATATGATGATGCTCATGCGCCAGCAAATCACCCATCTCATCAATCACTTTGGCGAACTGGCTGTGCAAAAGCTGGCCGGTGTGTTGGTGGCTACCGATAGCGGCGGCGTCTTCAAGGAGTTCTTCCGTATTCAGCAAACTGTAGATACGCCCCAATAGTCTTGCCACTTGTTTGTTTTGTAGCCGCCCGCTGTAACGTTATTTTTTGGCAATGCAAAATAGGCAATTGGGATTACAATATAGGGGGATAGCCAATTTGGATATGTGATGTTCATCATGCAGCAATTGATTATCACAGGGGATGACTGCGGCCTTTCTGAGGGGATTAATCACGCCGCAGCGAGATTACATGAATGCGGCCACCTCACCGCCGCCAGCATCATGGTGAATTTTGATGCCACCACCCACGCCTTCGACCTGTTCAAAGCCTATGACAGGCTGGAGGTAGGCATTCACCTCAATCTGTCAGATGGCTTTCCTATCACCCGCCCCGCCTCGCCATCGCCCTTAACCCGTAGCAATGGCCAATTTCACCGCCGTATTATCTCCATGCTGCGCACCCTTGTGCCCACGTCTAGCTTTTTGGAATTGGTAGAAACTGAATTGCACGCCCAAATGGAATGCTTCATCAGTTATGGCCGCCCGCCCGCCCATATCACGACGCACCGCCATTTTCACATTTCACCCGCCCTGCGTGAAATCATCATCAAACTCGCGCGTGAATATCAAGTGCCGTGGCTGCGCGCCTATCGCCTTTCCGCTTCGGTTGTGCCCAATAACTGGTTTCACTCTCGCCATATTGAAGAAGATGAATATCCCGATGTGACCATGCCGGATCATCTGGTATCTATCAAATCGTGGATGGGGCGCGACCCGCAGCAATTGGCGGAAGTGCTCCATACGCTGGAGGGCGTGGCGGAAATTATCGTACACCCCGGCTTACAACAAGACGAAACCTTTCCCGCCAATGTCGATTATTCCCCCGCAGAGCGCTATCAAGAAACCCAATATTTTGAGCAGGTCATGGCGCAATTTATGCAAAATAATACCGCCCATTCTTGAGCGCGGCTCTCATATAGCTATGAAGTTTTAACGTTTAACTTAAGTGAACTCCCCCGCAAGGGATGCGGCGTGCGTGGCACTCAATCGCTGACCGCCCCCTAATGAAGTGATTTATGCAGTAGCGGAGGCGTCTTGCTCGATGATTTCTAGGTTGAGTTGCTTGATGAGACGGTTAACGTACGGGTTGCTGATGACGGGAATATGTTGCGTTTTCCCTTCGCGCGTTAACGTGAAGTGATAAATTGGCACACAGCGCATACTATGCCAATAGTCCTCGCGGATGACTGGCCCCGTAATTTGCCAACCTTCGTCCAATGCGGTTGCCAGCGCGTCGCCACCAGCAAATGGTTGTGACTCTGCATGCCAATGCTTAGTTACGTCCAGATATTGAACGTGATAGTTGGCGAGTTGAATATCGTTCATTTTGTTCCTCTCACCCATATTTCCCACCACCATAATAAGTCACGTTGGTTAAAACAGCATTAACCGGCTTCTAAAATTCAGTGTATAGAAGAAACTACATGGGTGTTTACGTCTTCATTGCATAAAGTTCTCTGTAAAATTATTGCAAGAAATTGCCAACTCTCCCCCTCGCTTTGGGCATCATGCTAGTTGGCGGCCTATACGCCCGTGCTGGCTGGTTGGACGCGCGCCCGACATACCGGCAACAGGCGGTCTAAATAGGGCGAATATATCACCGCCATATCTTGCCTATTTGTCCCCGATGCCAGCGTGAAGTGATACACTTGCCCACAACGTCCCGCGCCATACCAAATCGACTCTTGCGAGACCCGAACGATCTTCCAGCCTTCATCAAGCGCGCTCAATAAGCTATCTGCACCTGTATAGCGCTCACATTGTGACCAATGGCGTGGATTATCGGTATAACGCCAATGGACGGGTTTAGGATACGGCGCCATCGGGCGAACCTTTCTACCCTGAATGACTATCTGTGCGAAAGAGAGGCCTGCCAAGAATACAAGCCCTAGAGAAAACCGGTACCGTTGCGGTGGCGATAAATTTACCGCCCATGTTACTCACTGCTTGTGCACAGATACGCGGCTGCCGTGAATGCTCCGCGCCCATTTGCTACGTGGGGGAACTACGTCGTAGCCAATCTAAAATCATTGTAACATAGAAAGTTTCCGATGAGCGCAGTTGCTCTTGTGCAACTTATCACAAAATGGGCACTTGCACAGTGTTTTTCCGTTGGCTTCGGCATTTTTAGACGATAGCCCTCTCTGCTTTAGGGCGCGGTGGCGTGCTATAATCGCTATGTTCGTAACAGTAGAGACTTTGTCATGAGTTTAAGGATAGTGAATCGTGGCGACACCAATACGCATTGAAGACATCGCCCAATACGATGGCCAGGAAGTGGTGCTTCGGGGTTGGGTATATAACAAGACCGGCAAGGGCAAACTGCACTTCGTCCAATTGCGCGATGGCACCGGCTTTGTGCAATGTGTGGCTTTCAAAAAAGATATGGACGAGGCCGCGTTCGAAACGGTCAAAGGCCTCACGCAAGAGGCGTCGGTCATTATCACCGGCACAGTTCGCAAGGACGAACGCGCCCCCGGACTCCCCGGCGGTTATGAAGTGGGCATCAGCAACATCGAAGTTATCCAACTTACAGAAGATTATCCCATCACCCCGAAAGAGCACGGTGTGGACTTCCTGATGGATCATCGCCATCTATGGGTGCGTTCCCGCCGCCAATGGGCGATTTTGCGCATCCGCGCCACCATCGTTCATGCCCTGCGCAACTGGCTAGACGACCACGGCTTTTTGCTGGTGGATACGCCCATCATCACGCCCGCCGCTGGGGAAGAGACAACGACCCTGTTTGAAATTGACTACTTTGGCGAAAAGGCCTTCCTCGCCCAAACTGGCCAGCTTTATAACGA
>WGEI01000386.1 GCA_015492875.1 Anaerolineae bacterium
CTGCGCCAACCATCAGCGGCCTCTTTGATGATTTAGAAGCAGATGATGCAGAACGATCGCGCCGCCGAGAAGCCGCCATGGAAGAACAGCGCATCCGCCGTATCAAGCGCCGCCGCCAACGCCGCCGCCAACGCCGCCGCCGCCGCACGGTTGGGGTGATTGGCGGGTTCATGCGCGCTTTTCTGGTAGTATTGGCCTCCGCCGCGATGATGGCGACGATTTTCTCATGGTTCACCGATGCCGATTTCCTCAATCCACAAACGCGCACCGACTTGCAAGTGGCAATTGCCACCAATCAGGCGACAGTACATCCCACCGCACAAGTGACACCCAATTGGTTGAAGCGCGTGGGCGTCGTCTCTGGTCATCGCGGCCCCTCTCGTATTCAAGGGGCGGTGGGGGATGACCCCGGTGCGGTATGTCCCGATGGCTTTACAGAGGCCGAAGTGAACTTCAACGTCGCCCAGCTTGTTGTGCGCAACTTGCGCCAACTTGGTTACTCTGTCGATTTACTCGATGAATTTGACCCGCGTTTAGATGGCTATCAAGCGGCGGCGCTGGTGTCAATTCACGCCAATACTTGCCAAGAGTGGCCGAATGGCGAAATCGTCTCCGGCTATTTGGTGGCAAAAGCCGCCTCCCGCCCCGATGTTGGCCCCGATGCCGATTTGGCCGAATGTATTGCCACCTACTACGAGCAAGCGACAGGCCTGCTGCGCCGTTTTAACCTCACGGCAGATATGACCGATTACCACACCTTCCGCGAAATTCACGCCCGTACCCCAGCGGCCATTATTGAGCTTGGCTTTATGCTGGCCGATAGGAACTTGCTGGAAAACGAACAAGAGCGGCTAGCGCAGGCGATTACACAGGGCATTGTCTGCTTCCTCAATCCAGAAACCCGCTCTCCAACGCCGACACCAGCCGCAACGCCCTAAATCACAAAAGAGATAGACGATAGCTTGCTGGTTGGCCAGCGCTCAGTAAAGCGGTTAACTCATGTTATAGCGCTATAATCGCGGGCGGCAGAACCTATTATAATCATTAATAATGGCGCAAACTCATAAAAAACCCGTAAAGTCAGTTTGTCTTTCGTTAATGTATTGTCTCAAAACTTGACACAAAACGTCAAAATCACATATAATTCAAACACAAGTTAGCCCCAATATTAGAAATCTGTTACATCAGCTTTGTAAATTGAGGCCCACATCGTGAACAAGACAGGCTATCACCTCCATAATCGTGTTCTGAAGCTCAACGTGGGCTTCTTATTAAGTGATAATGTTACCGCTGCGCATTCGCATGATTCCCTTCTCGATTTCCCTAGTGTGCGCGTTGCCGACGATTTGACGGTCGATTACATCAATGGCCCACTGCGCTTGAGCCGTACGAAAGAGGGTATTTTAGTACAGGCGGATTTTCGCGTTGGTATTGTCGATCAATGTTATCGCTGTCTGAAATCGTTTAATCGTGAAGTCGAGGTTCATATTGAAGAGCTATTCACTTATGGGCCTTCTGTTTCTGCGGAATTCTGGATTAATGCCGATGGCATCTTGGATTTGGGGCCATTGGTTCGTGAAGAAGTCATTATCGAGGCGTCACATCGCACGCTTTGCCAACTGGATTGCCAGGGGATTTGCCCCAATTGCGGCAAAAACTTGAATGACGGCCCGTGCGATTGTGTCCATGATGAGATTGACCCGCGCCTAGCTAAATTGCGGGAACTTCTGGACAAAGGGCATTAATGATCATTATAGCTGTTATCTCATGTAGTTATCGTCGGCGATATTGTAGGGGGTCTCACATTGTCTGATTTTGATTATGACGCTGATTTAGACGTTACATCTCGAGTAGAGCTTTTTAATGAAGATGTCGATGAGACCATCGGGTCTGCTTCCTTTGACTTCAGTTTTGTCGATGAGGAGGCGGATTTCGATGAGCTTGATGAGTTAGATGACCTCGACGAAGAGGAGTTTGACGATGAGGACGGCAATTATGACCTCGGCAGCCTCGCCTCAAGCGATACCGTTGGCCTTTACCTAAAAGAGATGGCGCGTGTGCCCCTGCTCACAACCGAAGAGGAAATTGAGCTAGACATGCGGCTAGAAGCTGGCAAGAATGCGGCGAAAAAGCTGGCCAAATACCCCAATAGCCCGCGCGCATTGGAATGGCAAATGCTGGTCGAGGATGGCCAGAATGCCCGCGAGCACCTCATTAAAGCCAATACCCGCCTCGTCGTATCGATTGCTAAGCGCTATATGTGTCGCGGTGTGCCTTTCCTCGATTTAATCCAAGAGGGTAATTTAGGGTTGATGAAGGCGGTCGAAAAGTTCGACTATCGCCGCGGCTATCGCTTCAGCACCTATGCCACATGGTGGATTCGTCAGACCATCACCCGCGCCATCGCCGATCAAGGGCGCACCATCCGCGTGCCAGTGCACATGAGCGACCGCATCCGCCGCCTCTACCGTGTCATGCGTGACCTTGAGCAGCAACTGTGCCGCAAGCCGACATTAGAAGAACTGGCCGAAGCGATGGAACTAGAGCCGCGCAAAGTGCAATGGATGTTGCGCGTTTCTTGGCAACCGCTCAGCCTAGAGCACCCCGTCGGCGAAGATGAGGATAGCGAGCTGGGCAATTTCATCGAAAACGATAGCGAACCCACCCCATCAGAATCGGCTTATACAACCTTATTGCAAGAAAAGATAGAAGAGCTGTTGGCCACCCTCACCCCACGTGAAGCGCGTATTTTGCGCCTGCGCTTTGGTTTGCAAAATGGCCGTAGCTATACATTAGAGGAAGTGGG
>WGEI01000387.1 GCA_015492875.1 Anaerolineae bacterium
ATAGGCGCGCCACCATCTGGCCGCTCATCACGGTTGACGCTAGTAATCACCACATGGCGTAACCCCAACGCCCGCACCGTTTCTGCCACGCGGTTTGGTTCTGCCCAATCTAATGGGCTAGGGCGGCCTGTTTTAATATCACAAAATCCGCAGGAACGGGTACACGTATCGCCCATCATCAGGAACGTGGCGGTGCCATTCCCCCAACACTCACCGATATTGGGGCATTGTGCTTCTTCACAAACTGTATTTAGCGTTTGCTGGCGCATCAGGCCGCGCACACGTTCATAGTTTTCGTTGCCACCCCGTGCCCGAACTTTAATCCATGGCGGGCGGCGGCGTGGATGTTTAGGGTCCGGTTGCCATTCTTTTGAATGAGTAACCGGTATATTGTCTGGTGAAATGGTTTGGCTCACGAGATATGCTCCCTATTGCCCAATATTGATATTATTATAGTTTGCTATTGCGGCGCTTTATAGGACTTTCCAGACCATTTTCTGAATTTCAAGCGCTTTTCATGATCAATTGCAGCACTTCAGAAAATTCATGGCCACTGCTGTTTAGCCTATTGTTGATAAAAGCACGCAAAAACCACATCAGCATTTCTCGCATAATGAAAAACGCCGCAATCCCCCCAATGCCGATGATAACAATCACGGTACTGCCAGTCGGTTCAGAGATGAAATGCAGCGGTATGAACTGGGAGATAGCGAGAAACGTCACGATATAAGTTAGAACCTGCAAACTCAGATAGACGCCAATAGCACGAATACGTGCCTCCATCTGGTTAGATGGGCTACTCGCCGCAATGAATACCCCGACCATGCTGCTGATGATTACAGTTTGCACGTGGTCTAAATAGAAGCCAATGCTGACGATAATGCCCGTTATGGTGAAGTAAGTCACTTGGGTATTGGCGCTGAATGCCGCTATCGAAAGCTCCGCTGATTTTGTGTTGAGCAAAAAGAGGGATACGAAAAGAAAAATAATCAGCGAAGAGAGAAATATCGCCGTGACCAGCCGCACCATAAATTGCACAATGTGATAGCGCCCGCGCTTGTATAGTTGCTTCATGCAAAATAGCCAGCATGTGCCAATAGAGCCGTAAGGGAGAATAGACAGCAAGTCGTAACGCTTTGCCGTTTTTTCCTGTGTGATATAGGCCGCCGTTTCTTGGGCATGATAAATGCCATAAGCGAAATTAATCATAAACGCAAAGGGCAATATCAAGGGCACAATCCACGTATAGACCAGCGACCAACAAAAGCCCATGGCCGAAAACATGAACAAATAAGCGATAAATAACCCCCGCACGCTGGGGCGGTTATCATTGATTGGGGCGAAGTGATTAAATAGAGGGTTATCGAATGGCGGATGGCTTAGCGCTCGCCATAGTTTCCATGTCAACATAAAGCAAACCTTGACTTCCTTTTCAGTTCAATTGTTGTTGAATGGCTTGCCATAATAGGCGCGTGATGACTTCTCGGACGAGTAGATGAATGAGCACCCCGACAGTCAGCCATAACAACAGAAATACAGGCATAGATAGCCCGCCTGATGATTGTGCAATGAACCGTATAACCAGCAGTACGGTGATGTTGATGAGTGCATATGTCACTAATTGCACAGTTAAAAAGATGCTCATTGCACTTATACGGGTTACGATTGAATTTTTTCGGTTGATAGCGACGCGGATACCGGTAAGCATGGCTATTATAGTGGACTGAATATGGTCTAAATATATGAGGCCTATAAAGGGATATACAGCTATGATGAGTAATGTGCGCTCTTGATATAGACCAGATGCCCATGGGTTTTGCGGGGTGAAGAATGCGAAAAGATGAAATGCCAAAACAAGCGTGATGCTGATGAGCGCGAACCTCAGCAAAATTTTAACGGTCGATGAAACCGTATCAAAACTCTGGCTATACAACGTGGCCTTCGCTACGGTCATATGGATATAAGGCGCTTCTTGCGGTGTGATGGCCAGTAGGTCATAAATGCTGTGATGGTGCAGCGTGGCTATCGATTCGGCAACATGCCCCGCCCAGACAATCCCGTATATTGTGCCATGTCCGATAGCGAACAAAATGGGCGCGAGCAATATCACGCCAATGACCAACACGATTATCCACGAAGAGAATATGCTGCATAAAGCAACCGCCCCAAAAAGGATAAAACCCCGCCATAATACAGCGAGTGACTTACTTTGGCTCATTGGCTTTTTTCTCATGAAATAACGAAATAAAGGGTGATGCTTATTTGGTGATTGTAATTCTCGCCAGAGTTCCCATGTGAGCAAAATTCAACTCCCGTCTTATGGCCTTTCGCCCCAAGCGACGATATAGGGTGACCCTTGTGCAGGATAAAGCCCACTGCTCAATTCGGTCAACGCGCCAGTTTCAATATTGAGCGCCAGCAATAGGTATCCTTTTGTGTCGTAATCTACATTGCCGCCGAAGGCAATATGTGTGCTATCTGGTGACCATGCTAAACGTGGCGGGTTGGGGGTATGGTCTAACGTGGCAAATCCACAATAACGGCGAATTTCACCGTTGCTTGTATCTAGAATATGGATGACGGCATTACCTGCATCCGCCTCTGGGTTAGGCCCTAAAAGTTCCATAACCCAAAATGCCAGATATTGCCCGTTGGGTGACCAACTCAGCTCATTTATCGTGTATCCATTAATGCGCACTGCACCATAAACTTCAGTAAGGCGCGTCCATTGTTGTGGGGTGGTGTCTTGGTTTGGCTGAATGCCGAAAATCTCTCCCCCGATATATCCGCTTGCAGGGTCAATAACTGGCGCGACATATGCCAGCCACCCTTGATTAGACCAAGTATGCGCATTGAAGTAAGGAAGGTCTTCTCCTAGAATAATCTCTTCACGTGGCGTTTCTCTATCTAAATATACTAATTTGCGCAGGAATGAATCCCCTTGCTGCTCAATGACAACGCCCCAGAAGCCCCCAGGTTGGATAGAAATCGCGCCTTGCGTATCGAGGTAAGTGCGCTCATCCGTCTCAATTGGTCTTAAATACGCCTCATGACCCGGTGTCCAAACGAGCAGTGTTTCACTATCCCACCAATGTACCTCAGTGGCAATATCTACAAACGGCCTGCGGTCTGTTCCGTCGAGCCGCATAATGTCAAATGTGCGTGTTGTTGGATTGTGATAAGTGACCCAGCGCGCATCTGGCGAAAGCTGGCAATTCGCGCCACATGGATGGGAATCCGGCAAAGGGTAACGGCGATTGTTGTCTATATCATAAACCCACAGGTCTAACTTATCGAATGTTGTCAGGATAATCCCGCCGGGTTCAAAAGTGGTGTTGCGCGGGGTGATGCCTTGGCTGGGGCATATTTCCACTATAGGGCTATTATCTGTATCTTCAATTTGAGCTTGCCCAATATGGCTTACTATGACAAAGCCTACACATAGCAACAGGGCGGATAGGTGTTTTCTCCAGCGCAACGTTTTCGCTCCATCTTTACCATGATATACGCCCATAGCATACCCTATTTTTGATAGATGTCAGCGGGTTAATTTTGGCATATCGATAAATATAAAAAATATTCAAAGTTTTCATAAACTTTAGTCCTGATTGAAGTTTGTTGTGTTATAATGTAGCCGAAGCGCTGTTATTAAGCGATATTACAATGAGGGCTTATATGGCGAATCAGCAAACCAGCACGACAGTAGAAATCAATAATATGGCCGAAGGCTCGCCAGATAGGGGCGAGGAGCGCGAGCCGGCAACTCCTTTACATACAGGTGTGATGCCGGCTGTAGGGGTGGGGAAAATTTCTATCACACCTTCTGAAACAGGCCTTGTCAATGCGGTTGATATTGCCGAAGGTACTGATGAGGATGATGCGCAAGATGCCTCATTGACCACCCAAGAGACACATGAGGCAGACGCTAAACCCGCGCCAAAAACGGAAGTAGCCCCAACTTCATTACCTAATCCTAAAACTGTATTTATCGTTGAAGATACCGCCGAACTTATTGAAGTTATGGATGCCACGCTCTCACGTTTAGGGTTTCAAGTGACTTCCGAAACACATGGCGCTAAAGCGATTGAAACAATAAAAACGCTTACACCCGATGTTATTTTGCTGGATATTGGTCTGCCAGATATGACAGGCTGGAAGATTCTAGATGCGATTAAAGCGCGTTATAAAGCGCTCCAAGCGACTGATACAACAGTGAAAACACCGCCAATTATCGTCATTACCGCCTATGATGACCCAGCTAACCGTTTGGTTGGTAAGCTACAGGGCATTTTTAGCTACCTCATTAAACCATTTACGCCTGATGAAGTAGAGCGTGTTGTCCGCAGCGCCTTAGGTATGGACAAGGATAAATCAAAATCAGGTGATGCGGCTAAATAATGGATACATCACTTAAACGAGCAGCGCCGCTTCTTCTGGTACTGGTACTGCTCGTTTTACTTCCCTTCTTCTTCATTCGCTTGTACGCATTTGTGCCGGGCGTACAGCGGGCAACACACACGCCTTCCCTCTCCCCGACCGTAGCCCCTGCTGATGCTTTGGGTAGTTTGGATTATGCCCTTGCCCATAATCGCCCGGTACAAGCGTTGTATCACATAGAAGCCCAAGCCGCACAAACAGGTTGGACGCCCGTGCTATTCCGTTTGGCTGGCAACTTATGGCGTGATATGGGCGATATGACCCGCGCAGTGCGCTATTGGGAAGCCGCTTTGCCCGATATTGATGACAATGTGTTTTTGGCGCGGGCTATCGCACAAGCTTATCTTGATATGCAGCGGTGGACAGAGGCACGTGATGCGTTGACCCGTTTACTAGACCTATCTCCAGAAGATTTGTGGGCACATTACCAACTCGGGTTATTACTTGCGCCTTTTGACCCGCAAGCCGCTTCTCAACATTTATGGTATGTGGTGGATGACCCCGCTTATGCGGATGTTTCCCGCGCCTTGCTCCTTCTGTTGGCTGCCGAGCCAGATGACCCGTTAATGGCGTTACGTGTTGGCATTCGGATGGCGGAATTGGAACTTTGGCCATATGCCGAATTGGCCTTAACCGCTCTCCCGCCCACTTCGTTAGAAGGGGATTCTTTAGAGGCCGAAGCGCTGGCATATGCCGCCTTAGCCCGCGATAAACAGGGAAAAGATGGTAGCCAATTAATTC
Source organism: Anaerolineae bacterium (assembly GCA_015492875.1). Taxonomy (GTDB): domain Bacteria; phylum Chloroflexota; class Anaerolineae; order Aggregatilineales; family Phototrophicaceae; genus S146-30. Next base: position 5,179 of record WGEI01000387.1, read on the forward strand.
AACAAGCCCTCGCTTTAGAACCCGATAACCCGCAGGTTGTCTATCTTTATGGCCTGCACCTCCGCGCTCAAGAGGAGTATCAAGCCAGCCTAGATATGCTTGTGCAAGCTGTGGCGCTAGACCCTGAAAACCCTTACTACTATGCCGATTTAGCAACCGCCCATCGTCTCGTTGGCCATTTAGCGCAAGCAGAACAATTACTCAAACAAGCCGCCGCTATTTCTGGTTATGCGCCAGAGTTCTTAGAGCTTTTAGCGCTGTTTTATGCAGACGAAGCCTACAACCTATCACCGGAAACCGTGAATGAGTTACTTCAACTCGCCGAAGCGATGTCTGATAATCCCGATATTCTGGCCGCTTTTGGTTGGGCATTGCATTTAGTGGGGGAGACTGAGGTGGGTTTGGCGCAGTTAGACGCCGCACTTGCTATAAACCCTGAGCACCCTTTAGCGCTTTACAACAAAGCCCGAATTTTAATAGATATAGGGGCTGTGGATGACGCTTTGCCCTACCTTCGTCGTGTCGCCGACGGCGATAGCGAATACGCCGATGACGCGCAACGCATCCTCATTGGCATTGGCGAGTAAACCTGTTCTCAAGTAGCATCCCCTATGCTACAATCCGCCTCATATCGTTAATGTGAAGGAACAATTGGGCTATGCGACGTTTTGCCTTCATAGTGGCTCTGGGCTTTATGCTGTTAGTTTTGCTTGCCGCCAATACCTTTATTGCCAATCAAAGGCCTATTTTGAGCGGGCCAGCAGGAACAGTTTTATACGCTGCAACATTTGATGCCTTTACCGATGAGTGGCAGCAGTATGATGGATTGCTTACTGCCTCTATCCGCGATAGTGTCTTGAGGTTAAATGTGCGCCGCCCTCAGCGTTTAGCGTACTCGTTGGCATTGCCAAATTTTGCCAATTTCGATGTTTCTGCTGAAATGCAGGCCATTAGTGGCCCTTTAGATAATGCCTTTGGACTTGTCTTCCGCTACTTTGACGAAAATAATCTGTATACGTTTCTCATCAGTAGCGATGGTTACTATCGCTTAGTGCGCTATCTCGATGGGCAAGAGAAGGTTATCAGCACATGGGTGTCTTCCCCCCTTATCCAT
>WGEI01000388.1 GCA_015492875.1 Anaerolineae bacterium
CCATCACCCACTTCTAGGATTGAAACATCGAACGTACCACCACCAAGGTCGAACACTAGAATAGTTTCATTTTCCTGCTTGTCCAACCCATAGGCCAGCGCCGCCGCAGTAGGCTCATTGATGATACGCAGCACTTCTAAACCAGCAATGCGGCCTGCATCTTTGGTCGCCTGCCGTTGGCTGTCATTGAAATAGGCCGGCACGGTAATCACCGCTTGTGTCACAGTCTCACCAAGATATGCCTCGGCATCTTGCTTCAGCTTGCTCAAAATCATCGCGCTGATTTCTTGCGGCGTATAGTTTTTGCCCGTTGACGGGATTTTTACCTGTGCATCGCCTACAGGCCCTTCAATAACTTTATAAGGCAGACGTTCCCGAATGCTATCAGTCTCGCTGAATTTTTTACCCATCAATCGCTTGATGGAGAATATCGTGTTCTCTGGATTGACAACCGCCTGCCGCTTAGCCGGTTGGCCAACTAGTCGCTCTTTGTTTTTGTTAAACGCAACAATCGATGGAGTAGTGCGGTTACCTTCAGCATTTGGAATGACAACCGGTTCACCACCTTCTAAAACGGCAACCACCGAGTTTGTCGTACCGAGGTCAATACCAACTATTTTTCCCATAATTGCTCCCCTTTCTTTTCTCCTCAGGATTCTGCTGTTACTTTACTTTACGCCTGTAGGATAGATGTCAAACTTTCGTAAAAGCTGCATCGGAGAAGCATCAGAACTATATAAACGCTTTTGACCTCGCTATAAAATTAAAAACGCCGTAGTTTTCACTACGGCGCTTTATTTCCTTGATATGCTCAATACTTACTTCACTTCTGCCTTGCGCAAAAGCTCGATAACCTGTAGCAAAACCTGCCGCACACTAGACTTCTGTGTAGCCACACAAGGCATCACAGTGACATCGCTGCCCGCGCGCGTTCCCCGCCGCACTTCAGCCAAACTCGCCGCACTATCCAAATCCGTTTTGTTCGATACCACTAAATAGGGCACATTATGGAAACTGGAAAACTGCTCAATAAGTTCAGCGGCTTCGGGGAATGATGGCGCATCTGTGCTATCAACTAGCACAATGAACGCATTCATCTCTTTAGAAAGAATATCCCACATAAAATTGAAGCGTGTTTGACCTGGTGTCCCAAATAAGTTCAATGTAACACCATCAATCACTGTTCGGCCAAAGTCCATGGCGACAGTTGTCTCTGCCTTAATCCCACGATCTTCTGTTGTGATGTGTTTTTCTGTTGAAACCACCGGAATATCGGAAATCGTCCGGATGAACTCTGTTTTTCCAGAGTTAAAAGGTCCGGTGACAACGACTTTATAAATTGACACTGAACCCTCCTTGAGGGATGAAGCTCAATTCAAAATGCTGATAAACTTAACAATCTTCACGATCACCCCAAGTATAACACGAACTATACGGTTATGCAGTATCGCTTGCTAAAATTTGGCATGTAGAGTAATAAAAAAGCGGCAGAATAAACCGCCGCTCCTTTTAACCCTCATGTTCCTTGTTTCGGAAGTCAACAAATCGATACCCCACTCCGCGCTCTGTCAAAATATAACGCGGGTTAGAAGGGTCTTCTTCGATTTTCTCACGTAGATAGTTGACGTATAACCGTACATAATGCGCTTCATCGCGATATTCGTAGCCCCACACCTTTTGTAACAACTGGTCATGAGGAACAGTCCAGCCCGCATTTTCAATTAAATGATATAGCAGACGGTACTCTGTCGGGCGCAGTTTTATCCGCTTGCCCTCTACAATGACTTCACGTCGGTTAAAATCGACGCTTAAACGATCATCTATTTTCAGAATGGCTTCTTCTGGGCTAGGTGTCTGTACCCGTCTCAATACTGCTTTAATACGGCTAGATAACTCTCTAGGGCCAAATGGTTTTGTCACATAGTCATCAGCGCCGAGTTCTAGCCCATATACCTTGTCATTCTCTTCGCCCTTTGCCGTCAGCATAATCACTGGCACATCAGAAAATTCGCGTAGCATCCGCAACGTTTCAAATCCATCTAGTTCCGGCATCATTACATCTAGCAGGACGAGGTCAGGTAACTTCGTTCGGATAGCTTCTAGCGCTTCAAGGCCATTATGCGCCTCAATAACCTGGTAGCCCTCCAACTCTAGATTCATGCGGATGAACCCAATCATACGCGGTTCATCATCCACCACTAGAATAGTCTTATTCTCGCGCGGTTTGCTCTTCGGGGTTTTAGATACCATAAGCCTCTAATTTCTACAAAAGTGGTTAATCCGTGCGGAACGGTAGCGGGAATTCGAGGTCTTCATCCTGACTTGGTAACACCTGTACATAGTTGATGCGCCACCACGGGAAAATGACCGTTGTCACCCCATCCTCTACCCATGGGAATTCTTTGTCATTACGCTCGCGCGGATTCTTGCCAATAATAACGACATCTGTTGGTTTTGGCAGTTCATCAACTTCAACTTTAACAGGTTCTTGATTTGCAATGTGCAAAAGTAGCGTAATCATATGTGCTCCACTACCTGAAAACTAGTGATAAAAGGTTATTTGAAGTGAATATGAGCAACTAATCGCCCAAACCGTATCTCATCACCGTCGCGCAAAATGCGTGGCTGGTTGGGTGTCAAGCGTTGCCCATTTAAGTAAGTGCCATTAGAGCTGCCCATATCTACCAATAGTAACGTATCTTCACTGCGTTCAATAGCCGCATGGACGCGTGATACGCCTTTTTCTAACGCTCCGTGTTTAGATAAATCTATATCAGGCTTTTTAGGACTATTGTTATCAACTCGCCCGATGACAACACGTGTAATCGGGGCTAATGTGAACTCCGTCTCGCTCTCTTTTAGCTTTAAGATAACCGTTGAGTCCTGTCCAAAGCGCGCCGTGCCCCATGTTGCCTTGGCAGTAGGAGCTAAATTGGGGTCTTCTATTCGTCGAGTAGGCAGCGTTGTGCTCAGTATTTGGCTATCAAGGTTCGCGCCACATTCTTCACAATAATATAGGCCTTCGCGATTAGCGTGACCACATTCAGGACAGGTTCTCATAATGCTTAGCGGTTTTGGTGCACCATTCACCAACCGCATCTTCTCCTTTCAGGCTTGAACACATCTGACTTACTGCTGTGAGGAGCATTGACCATTCTATCACAGGCGCTTACGATTCTTCATTGAGGAAAATGGTGCTTATGCCCCCTGGCCCCAAAAGTAATGATCGGGTGCCATACTTCAGTGATTTTTGCCCAGTGGCTGAAAGTTCCTGTGTTTGCGCAATTTGCAAGGCTGCTGTATACGCCTGTTGTGCTAAATCTTCATGCCCATGCTCTAAAAAGCGCGTCGCCAAGTTTTTAAAGTGTTTTGTCGCCTCTGCAAAGTTTCCCGTAGCCAAAGCTTCCTGTGCCCGTTGCTGTAAGCGATAGAGTGTTAATTTACTCAACGCATTGAGAATAGATTTTGGCGGCTCTTCCGTGACCGGCCTATCCGTAATCTCTAGAGAGATGTCACTCACCACCTGATAATTTTGCTGAGCGTTGCGCAGGATACTCCCCTCTGCAACCAAGCGCGCAATACTTCGAAATCCTAAGGGCATATTGGCTGGCAATTGTAGCTGTAAAAGCACAACGATTGGTCGCCTGGCTTGCAAACTGCCAAGTTGAATATAGCCATCATGAATTTCAGCAGGTTGAGGGTGGGGGGCTAGCTTGAAGATGAGTTCCAGTTCAATGTCAGGGTCAGGTGCAATGGAAAGCCGCATCCGCTCTGCAAAGGCTTGGGATAAGTTCCTCACATAATTGTTCAAAAATTCTACAACTGCGCTAGATGATTGGATATATTCTGACGCGCCACCCGTCAGCGAAGCAATCTTATCGAGGAACAGATCGTTCCAATCGCTCCCCAACCCCATGGCGCTAATGCCAATACCCTCATGACCGGCTTTTTCCGCCAGTTCTACGCATTGTTCTTCATCACCATAGGTTTTTCCATCAGTGAGCAGAACAATATGATTGACTAACTTTGGCCCATAGAATTTTTTGACTTCTTCATAACCAGCTCCAAGCCCTTGATAAATCGCCGTAGCCCCGCTAGCCATCATCATACTCACCCGTGC
>WGEI01000389.1 GCA_015492875.1 Anaerolineae bacterium
AGATGTGTATAAGAGACAGCAATGATCAAGTTGCTAACTTGATTGTTGCCCAATTGCTCTTCCTTGACCGCGAAGACCCCGACCGCCGTATTCAAATGTACATCAACTCACCAGGTGGTCAGGTCTATAGCGGTATGGCGATTTACGATACCATGCAGCAAATTCAGGCACCAGTCAGCACGGTTGCAGTCGGCTTAACTGCTAGCTTTGGTACTGTTCTGCTAACAGCCGGTGAGCATGGTATGCGCCTAGCATTGCCCAACGCAACTATTCATATGCACCAGCCGCTTGGCGGCGCACAAGGCCAGGCGTCGGATATTGTCATTCAGGCCAATGAAATTGTTCGTTTGAAGAAGCGCTTGATTGATATTTTTGTCCAGCATACTGGGCGGGATTATGAAACTATCGAGCGCGATACTGACCGCGACATCTATCTCACGGCTGAGCAAGCTGTTGAATATGGCCTCATCGATGCTGTTCTGCAAGCAACTAAAGAGACGGCGAAATCTTAGTGCACCATTTCCACTTTCATCTGATATAATCATATCGGCGCGGCGGTTATTATTTACCCGCTGTGCCGGTTGCTGTTTGTCCAAAACTTTGCCGCCCCCTAACATGCGGCGAGTTTGAGGAGGTTATCGTGAGTTATACCCGTAGCCATCGCTGTTCGTTTTGTGGCCGTAGCCATGAAGAGGTTGACCGCCTCATCGCTGGGCCGGAAGACGTTTTTATCTGTAATATGTGTGTGGATTTATGCCACAATTTGCTTCAGGATGAAGAGGCCATCAGTCGTAAGCAAAATTATGAAACATCGCTCAGTAGCTTAATTCCGCCCCGCGAAATTATGGCGCATCTCGATGAATATGTCGTTGGGCAAGAACATGCTAAACGTGTTTTGAGCGTTGCAGTTTATAACCACTACAAACGTATCTACTCCGCCAATTTAGAAGATGCACAAGTCGAACTACAAAAAAGCAATATCCTTATGCTAGGCCCCACGGGTAGTGGCAAAACGCTTTTAGCCCAAACCCTTGCGCGCATTCTCGATGTGCCTTTCTGCATCGCTGATGCGACCGCTTTAACCGAAGCTGGCTACGTGGGAGAGGATGTAGAAAATATCCTGTTACGCCTCATTCAGGCCGCCGATGGCGATATTGAACGCGCAGAAAAAGGCATTATCTATATCGACGAAATCGATAAAATTGCCCGCAAATCCAACGACAATCCGTCAATCACGCGCGATGTTTCTGGTGAAGGTGTGCAGCAAGCCCTCCTCAAAATTATCGAAGGTACAGTGGCTAATGTGCCACCGCAAGGTGGGCGTAAGCATCCGCATCAGGAATTTTTGCAAATTGATACCACCAATATTCTTTTCATCTGTGGCGGCACATTCGACGGTATTGATGATGTCATCGCCCGCCGCATCGGCGTGAAAGGTGCAATCGGCTTCCAGACCGATAAACGTCGTTCTGAAAAAGATAAGGCTTCCCTGTTGCGCCGCGTGACGCCGGAAGACCTCATCCATCACGGGATGCTGCCCGAATTAGTTGGGCGTCTGCCAGTATTGGTGAATGTAGACCCGCTCGACCGTGAAGCTCTAGTTAATATTCTGGTGCGTCCGCGTAACGCATTGGTTCGCCAGTATATACACCTGTTTTCACTAGATAACGTGGAACTGGTCTTTGAACAATCCGCCCTAGAAGCGGCTGCCGATTTGACCATCAAACGCGAAACTGGTGCACGAGGTCTGCGCTCTATCATCGAAAGTTGCTTGCTCGATGTTATGTTCGAGATTCCGGGCCGTGATGACATCGCTAAAGTCATCGTAGATGCCGAAGCAATCAATGGCGAACGTCACCCACGCATGTATGATGCCGACGGGAACGAACTGGAATGGCCAGATGGCGGCAAGATAAATCCCGCTGCGTAAATTTGTCTAAGTGATTAAAACGGCCTACCTTTAACAGATAGGTCGTTTTTTGTTATGACGAAAGTTTTGGCAGAATGACTTGCGCCCTTCCTCCTACGCGCTCTTTGAATTGTTGTGCATCTACCGCCGTTGCCCCTTCTCCTTGTCCGCCCCAATTACAGGGAATAACCCAGCGCGGACGCAACAACTTCACCGCTTCGATTGCCGTATCTATATCCATCGTCCCCCGCCCATCAATAGGCAAAATGGCAATATCTGGGTTGATATGGCGCATTTCAGGGATTAAGCCGGTATCGCCTGCATAGTAAATATCATAAAAATTCATAGAGATGACGAATCCTAGTCCGCCATCTTCTTTAGGGTGACGCATGTCATTAGGTGAATAAGCCGGCACGCCTTTAATACCTGCTCGGTCAATGCGCATCGTTTGCCATGGGCGTAAAATCTCGCATTGCGCAATTTGCTCTGCTACCCGTTCATTCGTGATGATACGTGTCTCTGGCCCGCGCACTTTCTCAATATCGGCGGGTGAAAAGTGGTCATAATGGTCATGGCCAATCAGTACCACATCAGCCAGAAACACCCCGCTACTCACTCGATATGGATTGATATAAATAAGTGGGGGGCCTTGTATCGCAAAACTGCCATGCCCATACCATTGAATTTGCTCAATCATAATTGCTAACACTACACCTGTTGTTGACTGTATTCCTGCATGATGAAATGGCTCAATACTAGTACCTATTGCCCTAAAAAAATAGGTTTGTTCGCTGCCCCTTTGCTTGTGTAAAACTTCTCTGACGCCTATAATGCACTTAAGTGTTGTGCCAACATTAGGGAAATCATACCCCCGTTATTTGGGGGACGTGTTATCATAACTATTGTGTATAGTGAGCAGGTATGTAGTTTGTGCCTGTACGGTCAACATTTATCGATCGAACGTTTGTGGACCCGGCAAGGTGCAGAAAGGAGGCGCGCGCAGCGCCGTCATCTAAAAGCTGCGTGTAAATGTTATGACTGACCAACCCGGACGTATCAAGAGCTTGCGGCCTCGTGACCCGCAAAATCAATCCCCGTCACAATCACCATCAATGCGTAAAGGGAATTTGTGGTATCCGCCTCCCTTGCGTTCTCTCGAAGATACGGGTTTGAGTAAATTAGCGCTTGCAGACCTCGTCCTAAAGGTTTTGTATTCCAGCGGCGACTTAACTGGCCACCAAATCTCCGATGCAGTGCACCTCCCCTATACCGGTGTATTGGATAAGGTCGTTGAATTTCTCAAGCGCGAAAAACTTGTCGATATTGTCGGCTCTGGTGGTATTGGCGAGGCTTCTTATCGCTATATGATCACCAGCATGGGTATCGATAAAGCCCTAGAGGCCATGCGTAAAACCCAGTATGTCGGGCCTGCCCCCGTCCCTTATAACGACTATCTAGATGCTATGCGCGCCCAAAATAGGGAGAAAATCAACGTTCATCAGGCCGATTTGCGCCGCGTTATGACGGACTTGGTGATTTCTGATGAAATGTTAAGCAGAATTGGCCCTGCCGTGAATTCTGGCACTTCCATCTTCCTCTATGGCCCGCCGGGCAATGGTAAAACCACCATTGCGGAAAAAGTGGGGCGCATGATTCTCGGCGATGATATGTGGATACCTTATGCCTTTGAGGTCGATGGTTCAATTATTCAACTTTTTGATTCGGTCAATCACGAGATTTCTGATGACCAATCTATCCCCAAACAAGAAACGGGCACTGTTCCCGACCCGCGTTGGATAAAAATCCGCCGCCCAATGATTATGGTCGGTGGCGAGTTGACCATTGCCGGTCTGGACTTAGTTTTTGATGAAATGGCCAATATTTACGAAGCGCCATTTCAGGTCAAAGCGAATGGTGGCATGTTTCTCATTGATGACTTTGGTCGCCAACAGGTTCGCCCCGTTGATTTGCTCAACCGTTGGATTGTCCCGCTTGAAAAAGGCGTAGACTTCTTGACGCTCGCCAATGGCCGAAAAATCGAAGTGCCTTTTCAGGTGATGATCGTCTTTTCAACCAATATGGACCCGAAAGATTTGGTGGATGACGCTTTCTTGCGTCGTATTCGCTATAAAATTGAAGTGGGTAATCCTACCTTTGAGCAATATCGTGATTTATTCAAAATCATGTGCAAGGTGAAGGGCGTCCCTTACGACGAACAAGGTTTAGCTTATCTATTGCGCGAATGGTATATCAATGCTGACCGTGACTTGCGCTTTGTGCACCCGCGTGACTTGCTCACTCAGCTTATTGATATTGCCAACTACCTTGATGTCCCGCCACGCTTGACCAAAGATTTAATTGACCGTGCGGCAGCATCTTACTTTGTAGAACTGTAAGTGTATACGTTAATGAGTAGCCGGCGCGTGATAAGGGCGTCGGCTAAATGATTAGGTCTTTCGATGAAAAAGCGCTTTACCGGTTCGCCTGTTTCGCGTTATCAGGTTTTTACAACCTCTGACGGCACTTTTGTTGTCCAGTGGGAGCCAAAGTATGTGCAAGAATTGCTCTCCGGGCGCTATCGTGTCTACAATCATAAAACGGATTTTGGCCATCCCGTCAGCGACTATGAGCTAAAGCAGCTCAAAGCAGCTGGTCGCGTGGAGCACTTTAATCGCCGTTATGTGTGGTTATATGCTTTGCCAGAGCGCGGGCGCTTTAAGATCAAAACACTGGATAAATCCTCTCGTGTTCGCACCTATTATTTAAGCACAACTTTGTCCGGCAATCACTTGCCACAAATTCAGGCATTACTGAAGCAATTGGAACTAGACCAAGAGTTGTTGGCGCGCAATCGCAATGATTTTGTAGTGATTTTGGGTAAGAATGGGGCCGCTTTCCATAGTTTGTCGGAGGCAGAGCGCGCTCAAAATGCTTTACAACAACGTGCCCCAGAGGCATTCAAAAATTTAACGGTGGCCTTTACTGAGACGAAGAATAGCACCGGGCGTCCTTCCCAAATACCTTTGACCGAGCCTTCTTTAGATGATTTAATCGCCAGTCAAGAGGATATATCCTGCACCGAAGGCCGGCAAGTTATATTGGCTCTGACAGAACAAGATGAGCGAGAAGCTTTAGTAGAACTCCTTGAAAAATTAAAGATGCAAGCGCATTTTGTAAAAACGGGGCAGGCTGCTCTATATTTGCTTGAAGACCATCGTCCTGATTTGTTGATCATGGATGTTAATCTACCAGATATGCATGGCTGGAATGTATTAGGCCGTATGCGAGAGTTTCAAGGTTTGCGCTCGTTACCCGTTATCGCCCTTGCAAATGAATATCGCGTTGTTCCTGTCGACAATGTGCAGCTCGTTGCGCGCCCTTATAGTATCGCTCAAATTCGCTACGTCATCTGGTCATTGCTCAAAAGCAATAGTGCGAAAATATAGAAATTGGTTTATTGGTTATATATTCCCCCCTTCCCATCGTGATATAACCTTCTTAGTTTATCTTTCACATTTAGGGTTTCCATGAATTCAATTAAAACGCTTGTACAAGAGCGCTCTTCTTATCATGCTTATTGGGGATTAGCGCTAGGTCTTCTTGCGGGTTCTTTTGCTGCTATTTTCATCAAAGCATCTTTAGAGAATGGTATCCCAGCGAATGTTGTTGCCTTTGGTCGTATGGGCTTAGCAGCCATGCTACTCACGCCTGTTGTATTCCTGCGCTATCGTGAAGATTTGCAGCGCATTCACGGGCGTGATTTATTGCTGGCCTTGTTTGCAGGTGCATGGCTTGCCTTGCACTTTAATTTACTCATTGCCGCCTTAGACCACGTCTCAATTATGGTCAATCAGGTGCTTGTCAATTCCAGCCCCTTATGGATTGGGTTATTAGAAGTTGCTTTCCTCAAAGCGCGTTTTGACCGTTTAGTTTGGTATGGGCTGTTTGTGGCGATATTTGGCGGCATTGTCATTGCCTTGAGCAGTGGTGGCGCATCTGAAGACATCCAGCTATTAGGCGTGATTTTAGCGCTTGCCGGCTCTATGGCTGGTTCTGTCTACTTGCTAATTGGTCGCGCTGTGCGCCGTAAATTGGCCTCAATCCCTTATGTTTGGCTAGTTTTTAGTAGCGGGGCATTTGTTGGCTTTATCTATCTCACCATAAGCCGTACGCCGATTACTGGTTACCCTGCAATAGGCTACTTTTGGCTACTTATGCTGACGCTTATCCCGCAAATCATAGGCCATTCAATGTTTAATTACGTCATGGCCTTTTTGCCTGCGACCGTAGTGAGCATCTCCGCCCAAATTGTCACAGTAAATGCTTCTATTCTCGCCGTCTTCCTGTTCAGCGAGTTGCCCTCTTTCCCCCAAATTATTGGTGGCGCTATCATTATCAGTGGGGTTATTCTCGCCATTTATGGCCAAAATAAGCGTTAACTGCCCAATTGAATGCCTGCATAGCTGCGCGGGCCGGGCCAAATTTCAAAGTTTAAGGTTTCTTCAGGTGGCAGTAATGGCGAAATGATTTGGTGTAACGTGCCGTCTCGCACCAACTCTTGTAGGGTATAGTCCACAAATAGGCGGAAGTCTATATCGTTACGGGGTAGGGCAAACGCATTAAACGTTTGGCTATACCAGCGCTGGGTGAATGCGAGTTCATCGGGATAAGTGATGAAGTTTTGTAGCAAGACAATGCTATCACCATAGGCAACATTAGCATTGTTCTCCACTAAAATGGCATATCCCAAATCCGTTTCGTTCGTATAGTAAAACTCTACGCCGACATTCACGCTTTGCGCCCATGCCAACGCCCTATCACGCGCTTCTGGGTCACTGTTCGGGATGGCAATCCATCGCTGCCCGCGCAAATCTAAAAAGCCGCTGATATTGCTATTTCTTGGGACAAGCAAACGGTCGCCATGCATGAAGTAAGGCATGGAAAAATCAACATTATCAGCATAATTCCAGTCAGGTGTAATGCCAACAGCCACATCAGCTTGCCCGTTGATAACGGCTTGAATGGCTGTTTCGCCATTGCCTTCTACAGGAATAACCTGCACGCCCCAACGCGCCGCCATAGCGTTCACCACCGCTTGGTTGATGCTTGCTAGCCGTTGCTCGACTAGTGA
>WGEI01000390.1 GCA_015492875.1 Anaerolineae bacterium
GAACAGACATGGTCGAACCCTCTCTTACAGCTCAAGTGGCTCAGGCTTTTGGGCAGCGTGCGGGTGTTCGCTCCCCGCATAGACCTTCAGCTTTTTCAACATACGACGGCCTAATGCGGTACTCGGCAGCATACCACGCACAGCGTATTCAACGGCGCGGGTGGGATGCTTCTTTAACAACTCTTCCAGCGTTTGCGAACGCAAGCCACCGGGATAACCAGAGTGACGGTAGTAACGTTTCTCGCTCATTTTTTTACCGGTGACGCGGATTTTATCGGCATTCACGACGATAACAAAATCACCGGTATCCATGTTAGGTGTGTAATAAGGTTTGTTCTTGCCGGTTAGGTAGGGCGCGATTTTGGAAGCAAGACGCCCCAGCGTCTGCCCCGTCGCGTCCACCACCCACCAACGACGTTCAATGTCGCTGGGTTTGGTTACGAACGTTTTGCTCTTCATGCCAAATTTCCCTCCGACGGGTACGCGCCCCGCCTCTCAACTTCTCCCAAAATGGCCTCTCACCAGCGATACGTCGGGGCTAGGCCGTATCACGTTTGGCTAGATGCCTCGCCCATAGGCGGATAAGTAACCTTGTCCAAAACTAGCCCCTGCGGTGGGGCTATCATGCGCGCGTATTTCATGTTACACGCGCGAAAAGCAGCTTCAAATTCTGCTAATGACAATCGTTTTTGGCCGACTTGCACTTGCAGGCCAACCATTCTGCGCACCATGTGGTACAGGAAGGCGTTGGCCTCTACCTGATACACCAAGCGCTGACCAAATGATTCTGGGTAAACCGTCCAATAAGACTGTAGCACGTGGCGGACGGTGTTACTACCCTGAGGCGGCGAACCAAATGTAGCAAAATTGTGTTCCCCTACCAATAAGGCTGCCGCCTGCTGCATTGCTTCGGTATCTAACTCCCCATATATCCACCAAGCGTAACGACGCCATAATGGTTGGGGCTGAGGAGCGTTGATAATGGTATAGACATAGCTCCGCGATAGCGCATCAAAACGCGGGTGAAACCCCATCGCAGGAGCGATGTCCTGCAAGGCGATGTCATCGGGCAAATTGGCGTTGATTGCGCGTAGCAGCGTTTGGTCATCATAGCGCCAGCCTTGTATAGCGAAGGCGATAACTTGCCCGCGAGCATGTACGCCTGTATCGGTGCGGCCTGCGCCGACGATGGTGACGGGATGGCCGAGTACGGCGCTAATGGCCTTTTCTACTTCAGCCTGTATTGTGGGAATCGCCTCGACTTGACGCTGAAACCCACAATAAGCCGTCCCATCATAGGAAAGGGTAGCGCGATAACGCACGGCGCTACTCTTCTTCGCCCTCCACAAGTTCGAAAAGCACCATCTCGGCATTATCGCCCTTGCGCGGCCCCAGCTTCAAAATGCGCGTATAACCGCCGGGTCGGGTGGCATAGCGGGGTGCAATCTCATCAAATAGTTTTTTGACAAGCTTGCGATCATTACCAAGACGGCTAGCAGCCAAGCGGCGCGCATGTACCGCAATGGCGTCGTTTGCTTCGGCTTCGGCACGGGCGAGGCCGCGTTTAGCAATAGTGATGACGCGCTCAACGTACGGGCGAGCAAATTGCGCTTTGGCAAGCGTTGTTTTAATGCGCCCATGCTCAAGAATCTCACGAGTAAGATTCACCCGCAACGCGCGGCGATGGTCGGTATCACGACCGAGCTTTTTACCCTTAATACGATGTCGCATGATGCGTCCCTATCCTATGTGACTCTACTAGTCTTCGTCGTTTTCTTCATCAAGCGGCCAATACTTCTTTTCGCGCAGCTTAGACACCAGTTCATCGAGCGATTTTTCGCCGAAGTTGCGAATTGCGAGCATGGCGTCTGGGCCGCGTTGAAGCATATCAATCACGTCGCCAATGGAGGTAATGCCAGTACGCTTGAGCGAGTTGAAGACGCGCACGCTCAAATCCAGCTCTTCGATAGGTTTATCATAGAGGGCGGGGCGACGGTCTTGCTCTGGCTCTGGTTCTACCGGAATCGGATAGAGGTCATCTGGCTCTACCCCACTGATGACGGTGAGATGCTGGACAACAATCCGGGCGGCTTGGCTAAGCGCCTCTTCGGGGCGAATTGTGCCATCCGTCCAGATTTCGAGAATGAGTTTATCGTAGTTTGTATGTTGCCCGACGCGCGCCGGCGCCACGTCGTAGTTGACGCGGCGAATAGGGCTGAAGATGGCATCGACGGGCAACTCGCCAATTGGCAAACGCCCACGTTCATCGGCAGGGCTAAAACCGCGCCCAACATGAACTTCGAACTCCATCTCCAGATGGGCATCGGGAGAATCGACTGTGAATAGATAAAGGTCGGTGTTGACGATTTCCACTTCTGGCGGGCAAATAATGTCTGCGGCGGTCACCGTACCTTCACCCCGATGCTCTAGACGCAAACGTGCCGACTCCACATCGTGCAGGATGAGGCGCAACTGCTTCACCTGCAAAATAAGCTGGGTCATATCTTCCCGCACATAGGGAATGGCGGAAAACTCATGATGCACATCGGAAACCCGAATGCTGGTCACAGCCGCACCGGGGATGGACGAAAGGAGGATACGGCGGAGCATATTGCCCAACGTTGCACCGTAGCCTTTTTCTAGGGGGCTGATGATAAAGCGCCCGTAATTCCGTGTTACTGCGTCTCGTTCCACCTTGTGAGGCAGAACCATATTACTCATAACCAAACTGACACCCTCCTGACCTAGCCGGCGTTGCACTTGCTATGCTACACCGAACCATCGGGTTTATAGGCGGGTAGTGAGATTACCACCCGTAAATAGGCTAGACGCGACGCCGTTTACGTGGGCGCACGCCATTATGGGGGACGGGGGTGACATCAGTAATGGAGCGCACCTTCAGGCCACTGCCTTGAATAGCGCGTATCGCTGCTTCACGGCCAGGCCCCGGCCCTTTAACGAAAATGTCGACTTCCTTCATGCCATGATTTTGAGCGGTTTCGGAAGCATTTTGCGCAGCAAGGCGGGCGGCGTAAGGGGTGCTTTTACGACTCCCTTTGAAGCCCGAAGTGCCGGCACTTGCCCAGGCAATGACATTGCCGGTTTGGTCAGTCATGGTAACAATTGTGTTGTTGAACGTGGCGTAGATATGGGCTTGGCCGTAAGGGATATTCTTGACGACCTTCTTTGTGCCCCGACGCCCTTGTTTTGCTCGAGCCATGTTCAATCTCTCCGCACTGGCTTTTACGTCAACATGCGCCCTACGACTGTAGAGCGCACAGGCAGGTTCTCGATTTGTAGCTTGCGGCTACAAAAAGTAAGCTAACGGCAAAAGGCCGCAGCCCCAATTATTTCTTGGTAGCGCCACGACGGCGGCCACGCCCCGGCACAGGCACACGCTTACCGCGCTTGGTGCGGGCGTTGGTGCGCGTCCGTTGGCCATGAACGGGCAGGTTACGGCGATGGCGCAAGCCACGATAGCAACCAATGTCGATAAGGCGCTTGATATTCGATTGTACCTGACGGCGCAGGTCACCTTCGGTAGTCAAACCGCTGATTTTCTCACGCAGAGCCTGAATTTCGTCTTCGGTCAGGTCTTTAACGCGCGTATCAGGATTAATGCCGGTTTGCGCTAACAGCTGTTTACTGGTGGAGCGACCAATCCCGTAAATATAGGTCAGCGCCACTTCAACGCGCTTATTACGGGGTAGGTCGACGCCTTCAATACGTGCCATAAGTCCGATTACTCCTCATCCCGCGTTAGGGCGTTAGCCCTGCTTTTGCTTATGCCGAGGGTTCGAGCAAATAATCATCACCCGTCCCTTACGCTTAATCACGCGGCACTTAGGACACCGACGTTTAACTGACGTTGATACCTTCATCGCGTGTCACTCATTTCTACATAGGCGTTAACAAACGCAAAATTTTAGCAAAGGGCGTTCGCCCTGTCTAGGGCGGAACTCGCTTACGGTAGCGTTAAGATAATCGGTTCGCCATTAGTAACGGCGATTGTATGCTCAAAATGGGCACACAAAGAACCATCTTTGGTCACTACCGTCCAATGATCATCTAGCTCAATAAGCGCTGGTCGACCGGCAATGACCATCGGCTCAATGGCGTAGGTCATGCCGATTTGTAGCGGGTAATCGCGGTGATAGCGTTTACGTTTAGCCGGCCACCAATTCGGCACAAATGGCTCTTCGTGCATTTCGCGGCCTACGCCATGCCCGCCATATTCACGGGCGAGGCTATACCCTTTACCCTCTACAAATTTTTGAATGGCTTTGGCAACGTCGCTAATCGAACGCGGTAGTACGGAAGCCTGAATGCCCACATGAAGCGCCTGTTCAGTGACATCTAGCAAGCGTTGAACGGCGGGAGAGGCTTCTCCTACGGACATGGTGAAAGCGGCATCGCCAACATAGCCTTTATAGTGGCAGCCAGTATCGAGGCTGATGATATCCCCTTCTTGGAGCACCCGATTTCCCGGTATGCCATGCACCAGTTCATTATTCACTGATGCGGTAATGGTGGCGGGAAAGGCGGGGGCATCTGGCTTTGGGTAACCGAGAAATGCTGGTGTAGCGCCATGGTCACGAATGACCGTTTCGGCAATACGGTCTAACTCTGCCGTTGTGATACCGGGGCGAACCGCTTCACGCATGGCCTGCAAAGCCCGCGCGACAATACGGCCAGCTTCACGCATTATCACAATTTCATCCGGCGTTTTGAGTTTGACAGCCACTAATGGTTACCCCCGATTAAGCTTTTTGAGCTTTTAGAATGGCGTTTTGCAAATCCTGCGTCACCGCCTCAATGGACTGGTTCGCATTCACCCGATGCAGCAAGCCACGATTCTCATAATACTCAATGAGAGGGCGTGTATCCCGCTCAAATGTATCAATACGCTTGATAACCGCGGCAGCATCGGCATCATCTGGGCGGCGCTTCAATACTTCGCCAGTCGCTTTTTCCGTCGCTACTAAGCGAGGCGGGTAAAGCTGTTCTGGATGTTCTTCAAAATGCCATTCAATACCTTCATTATTGAAATAGATGTTATAACTGGCGCCACTGGACGATGTAACCCGTCCAAAGGCGCGCTTGAAGGCCGTGTACAAGTCTAGCTCTAACAGTAGTACCGCGGTGAGGGCTTCGCCACGCTCCGCGAGGTACTGGTCAAGCCATTGGGCCTGGGCTTGATTGCGTGGATAACCATCCAACAAAGCACCCGCCTGCGCATCGGCCTGTTGCAGCCGATCTTGCAAAATCTCATTGGTCACCTCATCGGGCACAAGCTGACCACTTTTCATGATAGTTTGCACACGCACCGCCAGCTCATCCTCACGTGATTTCATCGCCCGAAAGAGGTCACCAGTAGAAATATGCGGGATGCCATAGTGGGCGGTTAAACGCGCAGCTTGCACACCTTTGCCCGCGCCCTGAACGCCCATAATGATTAGGTAAAGACCCATTGAATGTACTCCGGCTAACTTTCTCTTATAGCCGCTTTATGAACAAGCGGCTCAAAGACCTTCACCACCAACAACAAATTATTGATGGCTAAAACTATGAAAAGGGCTGAGGAGTCACAATCTCAGCCCCTAATCAACAAAGTAACAGCTTAGCGCATGAAACCTTCGTAGTTACGCATGACAAGCTGCGCTTCTAGCTGGCGCATGGTATCAATCACCACACCGACCACAATGATGAGGCCAGAGCCGGAGAGTACGTAACCGGCATTAGTGGCGGCGCTCGCCTGCCCCACAGCTTCTAATGGGAAGATAAGGCCGTTGAACCACGCGATAATCCCCGGCACAACAGCGATAATGCCAAGGAAAAGTGCACCAACTACTGTGATACGGCGGGTGACATAAACGATATATTCTTCCGTGCGCTTCCCCGGTCGGATGCCGGGGATAAAGCCACCGTTGCGCTGCAGGTTTTCGGCAAGTTTCTGATTGCCTACCATCACATCTGCATAGAAGAAGGTGAAGGCGACGGTAAGCAAGAAGAAGGAGAACCAATATAGGCCGCCTTGCTGATTGCCAAAAGTGTTTTGAATGGCCTGCCCCACTTCACCAGGGGGGAATAGCGCAACAAGAATGGCTGGGAAGGCGATAATCGCCTGTGAGAAGATGAGCGGAATCATGCCCACCGGGTTCACTTTTAGCGGAATGTGTGTGCTTTGGCCACCATACATTTTACGACCACGCACACGCTTACCATATTGTACTGGTATGCGCCGCGTCCCCTCTTGAATGAGCACGATAACCACAAGGCTGACGAGAACAACCACAACGAAGAGCGCTAAGTTATATACCCAGCGGTCGGGATTAGCGCTTAATAACTGGAACAGGTTACCGGGGGTTTGGGCAACGATACCAGCAAAGATGATGATCGAAATACCGTTACCAATACCCTGCTCGGTGATGAGGTCGCCAAGCCAAATAGCAAACATGGTACCAGCGGTCATGGTTGTAATGACGGCAATCGTAAGCAGGAAGTTCTCGCCATAACCATTGATGATGCCGGTAATCACCTGACCGGTTTGCTGGTCAACAATCGGCGTACCAGAAATAAGCGCATTGAAAACACTAATTTGGCCAACCGATTGCAAAATAGCCATCGGGATGGCGAGATAGTAGGTATAGCGCTGAATTTTTTCCTGACCGCCCGGCTCACGTTGAATGGCTTCGAGGCGGGGGATAATCGGCACAAGGAGCTGAAAGATAATTGAAGCGGTAATGTAAGGATACACACCATTAGCGATGATGCTGAAGTTACTCACAGCACCACCTGACAACAGGTTAAGAACACCGATAAAGTTCGAACCTGCCGTGTTGGGGTCTAGCAATACCTCTAGCGCCTCGCTTTGTACACCAACAACCGGCACATGGGCAACAAAGCGGTAAATCACCAGAATAAGGGTGGTGATAAGTAGCTTGTTACGCACATCCGGCAGGCGGAAGGCATTTCTAAGAGCCTGAATCATAAGCACAAATCCTCATACCATTGGATAACCGGATAGACAATGCGGAGCGCTTATCGATTGGTGCGCCCGCATTGCCCGGTTTTCATCACGTTTGGCGCTTAGCCCTCGTCTTCACTGAGCAGCTTAGCGAGGTCTGCTTTGCGCAACTTTTTGACGGTTGCACGAGCGCCGGTGACTTTGAGTTCGAGTTTTTTGACTGTGCCGCCGGCAGCTTCAATCTGTTCGCGGGCGCGCTTACTAAAACGATGCGCACGCACGGTGAGTTTTTTGCTCAGCTCCCCACGTCCAAGCACGACAACTGGTTCATTCGCTTCGCGGATAAGACCAGCATCGGCTAGCACTTGTGGGGTGACTTCGGCACCGTCTTCAAAGCGTTCTTGTAAAGCATCGAGGTTTACTTCTTGATATTCGATGCGGAAAATGTTAGTAAAACCCCGTTTGAATGGCAGGCGACGCACCAGCGGCAATTGACCACCCTCGAAATAAGGGCCTTTACCACCACCACTACGTGCACCCTGCCCCTTTGTACCACGACCGGCGGTTTTACCTTTACCGGCAGCGATACCACGACCAACGCGAGTGCGTTTTTTCTTTGAACCTTTAGCAGGTCTTAGATCGTGTAGCTTCATAGCAAGTCGGCGTTTGGATGTCACGCCGCCTAATGCGTGATGACACGCGGGCGGTGACGGCACGCCTACCTCCTCTCGCAACTTCCGTGTTTCTGATGAGGCCACCGCAAAGACGGTGGCGCGTTTTTAATCACAAGCCACCAATCGCTGAGTAAGCGGCTAAGCGTCTACCTCTTCAACGCTCACCAGATGGCTGACTGTGTTAATCATCCCTTGAATCTGGGGCGTGAGGGTGTGAACGACACTCGCATTCAGCTTGCGCAAGCCCAGCGATTCGACCGTGCGGCGCTGGTTCTTTTTGTAGCCGATAGGGCTTTTCACCAACGTGATGCGAACGGTTTTGAAAGCGGGTTTCTTCTTAGCCATCGTTCTCCTCACCGGCTTGTTGCTGTTGCTGGTACTTTGCCCGTCGTTCCCAGAAGGGGCGTACATCATCCACCGGTTTGCCGCGCATTTCGGCAATTTCTTCCGGGCTACGCAGCATACGCAACGCTTTGATGGTCGCCATTGTCACGTTGAGCAAGTTGTTGCTCCCTTGACTCTTGGTGAGAATATCGCGCACACCAACAGCCTCTAACACCGCGCGCACACCGCCGCCGGCGATAACGCCAGTACCAGGAGCAGCCGGTTTGAGCAACACTTTAGCGCCGCCATGACGGGCAATTACCCCATGCGGGATGGTTGAACCAGCAAGCGGGATTTTGGTCATGTCGCGACGAGCGCGTTCTGCACCTTTGCGGATGCTATCCGGCACGCCGCGCGCTTTGCCAACGCCAATCCCAACCCTGCCTTTGTTATCGCCAACAATGACTACAGTACGGAAGGCGAAGCGCCGACCGCCTTTAATCACCTTAGCGACACGTTTGATGTCTACCACGCGCTCATCAAGCTCTTCACGTTCTTCATCGCGGCGTGCACGTGGTTCACGTCGTCTGTTGTCTGCCATTGCCTACTCCAGCCTAGAACTCTAACCCGGCTTCGCGCGCACCTTCGGCGAGAGCGGCGACGCGGCCATGATATTGATAGCCGCCACGGTCGAAGACAACGGTGGTAATACCGGCGTTCTTCGCGCGCTCTGCAACTACTTTGC
>WGEI01000391.1 GCA_015492875.1 Anaerolineae bacterium
CACCCTGCAAGGGAACGGCTGAAAGTTTCAGCTCGGCCCCTCGACCCCATTGCTCGGCATTGCGTGCCGAAAATGTGATAAAAGTGCACTTGGCGCTGGGGATGGATTGCTGTGGCAGTCTGTCCTAGCGCCGAGTTTGTTTATATCCGAAACAGGATTTTTGAGGACGGTTGTCCTCGACGACTAGCCCTGAGACAGGGGTAGGGGGCAGTCTGCACCCTTTTGGCTGTTATGCGAGGCGCTGGCCCATGCCAAAGGTTTTGCGAGAACTTCGCCCTCGCGCTCCCACCACTTTTCGTAAAAAGTGGGCAAAAACTTTTTTGGGCGAACGCCATCGCTGCGCGAGTGGCATTCGCAAATAGTTTCGCTCTGTTTGTTCAGCGCGGGGGATGGACGGTTGCGATAGGACATCCTAGCGCCATGTTTGATACTATCCCCTAACAGGATTTTTAAGGATGACAATCCTTAAAGCAGGGGGGTGGGGGCAGTTCGCCCCCATGTAACTGGCGAAAGTTCGTTTACAAGGGCGAAGTCCTCGCATTGCTTTCATCATAATAAACAGCGCCCCCACGAAATCCCCCTCAGCGCAAGGGCAACGCATCCCCATCTTCAACACTAATCCGCACACCCATATCAGGCGCATACCAGCCGACCAATAGCGTATAGGCCTGCTGTGGTGAGGGCAGCGTGATGGTATCTACAACGTACTCATCCGTCGTCCAGCCTGTTGTCGGGCGCGTCCAATCTACGGGCACGCCATCCACCACCGCCAAAACGCCCCCATTTTCGCCGAGCACATGCACAAAACGGCGCAAGCTCTGCGATAGAGCCGCATCCGTGCGCCAGTAGAGCGTAAGCTGTAGCGCATCGCCCTCTTGCAGACTGTCATACCCCACCAGCACAATGCCATTCTCCCACACCGCACCAATAGGTTGCTGAGGCGCGGGCGGCGTATCGATGCGGGGTGGCGTCGTCACATCCATCATCGCTAATGGCAACGGCTCACTTTGTGGCGCATCACCGACCATGAGCTGTAAGGCGACCGTATACGCGCCCTCCTCTAATATGGCGGGCACATACCAGCGCGCATGACCGCGCCAGACATCCCCCGCGCGCCATTGACTGGTCGGATAACCCGTGACTAACGGCAGCGGCGGCGTGCTTGCGATAGGTGTTTCACCATCCAGCCATAGCAAACGCGCGCTATAGTCAATCGCCGTCGCTTCGGTTATGCCCCACTGTAGCGATAGCCGCAACTCATCGCCAACCTGTGCCGCAGCGGGCAGGCCATCCACTTCGCCCAGCACAAAAGGCGGCAGCGCCTCGCCCTGTATATCGGCCAACGATAGCGCAGAATTGCCGTCAACGACAACCTGCCCCACCAGTGCGCGGACGCCCTGCGGATAGCCCGCCATATCCAACACATCCAGCGATTGCCCCGTGACCGGGTTATAGACCTCCACCAATAGCGTATAGGTTGCGGGCGGTATATCCGATGGCAGCGTGAGGCGGCGCGCGTCCGCCACATAATAACCGGGCAGCCAATGCGAGGTATCTAACCCGCCGGGCACAGATGGTTCGGTGCGCAGAACCTCAGCACCTTGCGCATTGCGTAAGCTGAGGATAGTCAGCAAATTCTCGTCCAGCGGCGCGCCTTGTAATTGCCAGTAGAGCGTGAGCCGCAACTCATCGGCAGGGGCGAAAGTCCCTTGCGCCATATCCGCGCCTAATAAGCGCAGTTGTTGGTTGAAATTGACCGATAAAGGCAGGTCAACTGCCCCCGCCACGCCATCCGTAAAACGCTCTCGTTTGATGGGCGTCTGCGCATTATCTAGCCACAGCGCTTTAAGCGCGAAAACGGCCACGACTGTCACCAATATAGTGTAGCCCAAACGTGGACTGAGGGCGGCACGGGCGGGCGCGGGCGTTGTCTGTAGCGGCAGGCGCGGCCACAGCACAGCGAGCACGGCCAACATGAGCGCGGCCACGATGCTGAGGGCGGTGGCGCGGGATTGCGTTTCCGTTTGCCCCAACCATAGCTGCAAATCGTGCTCTCCTGCGGGCACATCCACCGCCACAAACCCATATGGCTCTATCGGATAGACCGTCAGCGGTTGGCCATCCAAAGCCGCATACCAGCCGGGGAAAAACAGCCATTCAAAAACTAGCGTTTGCGGCGCATCCAACGACAGACGTAAATCTGCACGACGCGCGCCCCACGTCTCCCGCTCAATCGTGACGCCATCCACATTGAGTAAGCGGGGTATTGCAGGCGTGCCATCATAACGGGCGCGGATGGCCTGCGGGTCGGGCAATTCAGCATTCCATAGCGGCTGATATTCGCCATACGAGGCGGCAGCTACCTGCCCACTCTGCGCTTCAAAGGCGTAAATATCGGTGACATCGTGAAGGGGCGGGGCGTCTATCATGACGACATACGTCCATGGTAAGGCGTAGAGCATCGTGGCGGCAGTCGTCGCCGATAGCAACGTATAGCGCCAACGGGGCGCAGACAATCGCTCGGATAATTGCGCCACGGCGATACCGCTCAACAGCGCCAAAATCAGGCTTGCAGTACCGAGCCAGCGCCACGGGAATTGACTATAGCGCAGCAAAGAAATCGCCCGCCAAACGAAGGCTGAGGCTTCTGTGGTCATAAATAGCATGGCGACAACTAGTGACAACCCACCTATCACCAGCGCCTGCAAACGGCGGTCACGGGCGCGCAGGGCGAACCATAAGGCCAGCAGCCCCAGCCCAATTTGTAACCAACTGAGCGTGATGGGGACGGGGAATTGTAACTGCGATGGGTCGGCAGTGCGGGGCAATTCTAGCGATTGCGCCAGCGGCTGAAGGTTGGCGACAACATCGATGAAGGGCAGTTCGGCAGTGATTTCATTAATGCGGACAAAACCCGTTTCCGCCAGTGCCGGCCACCAGAAAAATGCCGAGAGTGCTAACCCAAACCCCAGCCCCAAAGCCGCCCGAAGGAGCGCCGCCCGTCGCTGTGGGGCGAAAGCGATGAGCAGCCAGCTATATAGCCCCAAAACGCCCGTGCCGTATAACGTAGTGATGTTGTGCATCGGCGCGAAGGCGACAAATAGCAACGGGGCGAGGATGAGGTAGCGGCGTTGGCCATGTGCAATGAGGTGATGAAATGCCCACATGAGCCACGGCAATAGTGCCAATGCGCCATATTCAGAGATTGTGCCCCGCCAAAGCGCATCATATAGCAAGTACGGCGCGAAGACATAGCCCGCCGCGGCGATAAGCCCGCCTATAGCACTGCTCCATGTTTTTGCCCAAAGGTACATCCCCAACGCGGCAATGAAGCTATAGAAGACAAATCCCCAGTTATAGGCAGTAGGGAAAGGCAGACCAAGACGATAGAACGCAACCTGTGGGTAGGCGGCGGTGGGGGCGTAATAATTGAAGACGGGCGAACCATAGCCAAAGACGAGGGCGGTGGTATAACGCGGCCACAGCGCTTCATAGCTCAAGCTATAATCGAGAGCGGCGGCGCGGTAATAGTGCAAAACGCCGTCGGCTGTCAATGGGAAGCGCCCGCTTAAATAGGGCGCAGAGGCGACTAAGGCAAAGAGCAGCAAAATAGCCAGCGACAAAAGGGCATGTAAGGCGTTTTTTCGGTTGATCATGTCGGCGCTATCTCACCCATCCAATGCAACGGTTCATATCAGGGGGCATTTTAGCACAGGCGGGGGGAGTTTTTAGGTATGAGTGCCCATTCAACCAAATGGGGCTGGTTGCCTCCAAGCCCTCGTGTTGTTTATGGGGGTTTACCATCCCCAAACCCCCGTTTTAAGGACTGGCGTCTTTAAAAATCCTGTTAGGGAGGATTATCAAGCGTCGTGGTAGGATAGACTATCGCAACAATCTAACCCTAGCGCCACGCTCACCTTCATCACATTTTCGGCACGCAGTGCCGAGTAATGGGGTCGAGGGGACGCCGTTCCCTCGTGGGTGCGCGAGGGTGAAACCCTCGCAAAACCAAC
>WGEI01000392.1 GCA_015492875.1 Anaerolineae bacterium
GCTGTACCATCTGGGAAGTTGGGCTGTAGGGTATAGGTTCGCCCCTGATAGACAAAACGCGCCGCTTTAACGCGATTTGACCACGGCGCTAAAATATAGCTGGCGCATAATGATGCGTTAGATAAATCCGCTTCTGGTGTTGGACGCATTATATCTACCCATGTGCCATTATAACGCACCCGCCCAAAAGCCATTGACGCGCCCGTTTGCGGCAAAACACCAACTTGCCAATGCGCGTTTTGTAAAGTGATGATTTCGGTCATGCTCCCCGCCCCTGTTACTGATATTGCTTTTTAACCTGTTGCGCGATAAGCCACGGCGCAAACACGCCCCCTAATACAATCAAGCGGTCAATCCAACGCAGCACGACCCGTTTCCGTCGTTGGTCAGTTGCGCGAACAATCGCCTCTGCGACTTGTTCGGCGGTCATTTGCGGTAGCCTACTGGTGCGAACACGCCCACCACCGAGACGGTGCTCATTGAATTCGGTTTTTGTACGCCCTACCAGAAAGTCCGTAACCCAAATATTGTCCCCCGCTAACTCTTCACGGAGAGAGGCGGCAATACTGCTCACGAAAGCCTTTGTAGCGGCGTAAGTGGCCATATACGGCGCAATGATGTTATAGGTGACGGAAGAAACGGTGACGATATGGCCGCCCCCCTGCTGGCGCATAGCAGGCACAGCCGCGCGGATGCTATGTAAGACCCCATCGATATTGGTGCGTAGCACTTTCTCTATATCCGCCCAATCGCTATCAACCAAAAGGCCACGCTGGCCAATACCGGCATTAGCAACCAAGACATCTAAGCGGCCAAATCGTTCTAGCGTCTTTTGCACAACAGTCTGCATCGCTTGCGCATCGGTGACATCGGCAGCCAGCGGTAAAAAGTCACCGTGTGGCTGTGGCAGGCCTGCTATTTGCTGTTGCAACGCCGCTAGACGCTCTTCACGGCGGGCAGTGCCAATAACATGATGATTTTTCTGAGCAAAAGCGAGGGCAGTGGCATAACCAATCCCGCTAGAAGCGCCAGTAATCAGAACTACTTTCTGCGCCATTAATCGCCGCCTCCGCTGCCGTGCATAGGACGACCAGACGCATCAACGGGCATCACCGCAGGTATAGTCTTACGCCGCTTGAAAACACAAAAATAAACATGTGCCCAGCGCTCGTTACCGCTTTGCAAAATATCACCTTTGCGCCCCTGAATGACCGGTTCGATGTGCATTAACTCCCAGCCTTCTGCGCCCAGCTTATTCAATTCTGGCATTAAGGCTTTGGGAGAATAACGCTGGGGCTTTTCATCTGGCCATTGTTGTTTGAGGTATTCCCGAACGGATTTATTTTTTGTATCAGCTTTGATAAAAACAGATAGATATTCCCATTGCTCCATGATGAACTCCTGACATATATTCTCACTTGCATCATCTCGCCTATGATAACACGGGCGGGGATAAATCGGTGGCATAACAAAAACTTGCATTTGTTAAAGGCTTCAAACACCCCAAATATGGCGAGTTGCGCTACACTAAAGACATGCCAGAATTACCGGAAGTGGAAACTGTTGTGCGCGGTTTAAGAGAGCCGCTTATCGGGCGCACTATTGTTGATGCGTGGTATACATGGGAGGGCACAATTGCCAACCCACCAGCCGCTCAGTTTATCGATAGAATTCGAGAGCAGCGTATTAAAGCAATTAGACGGCGAGCCAAATACATTATCTGCGAACTCTCTGATGATTTTTTAGTGGTGCATCTCAAAATGACGGGGCGGCTTTATGTGGCCGCAAATAACATGACCCAAGAGGCAGACCGCTGGGTGCGTTGTGGCTGGCAGCTAGATAACCAAACCCAATTGCGTTTTTCCGATTCTCGAAAGTTCGGCAAGGAATGGTTACTGAATGACCTAAGCCCTATCCTAGAGAAATTGGGGCCTGAACCGCTAGAAGATGATTTTACAGTAGAGATATTCAGAGCGCGGTTAGCTGGACGCCAACGTCACATCAAACCTTTGCTATTAGACCAGAGCTTCATCGCTGGTGTGGGCAACATTTATGCGGATGAAGCCTTACATCGAGCAGGCATACACCCGTTGAGGCGGGCGAGCACCTTGAGTGATGATGAGATTACGCGCCTTTATGCCATGATTAGGGCAACCCTACAGGATGGCATTCAGCATGAGGGGGCGAGCATTAACTGGTATCGTAAGCCCGATGGCACTACAGGGGAATCTCAAAAGCATTTTTATGTATATGGCCGAGAAGATGAACCTTGCCGCCATTGTGGCACGCTTATCGTGAAAACACGTGTTGGGCAACGGGGGACACACTATTGCCCGAATTGCCAAAAAGCACCGGAAGAAAGGTAATCGTATGTCTTCAGGTTTCGGCGAATTTTTGGCGCAAATTCCCGCGCCTCTTATTCTCAATCTGTGTCTTATGGGGACACTATTCTTTGGAACAGTGTTTTACATTTTTTACTGGCGACCTAGACAAGAGCGCAAAAAAGCACAAGCGCAAACCGATTCACACGTTACCCAACCACCGCCAGCACCAGCTGTTACCGCAGCGAAAAAGGTCGACACAGGGCAATTGCCTGACCTTGATTTATTGGTGGATGCCCCGCCACCGCCCTCTCCCACGCAAAAAACAATGAGCGGTTTGTACCAAGTTCAGCTTGATAACGGCGACATGACTGAAGCGGAAGAACTGGTGATCGTGTTGCGAGATAAACGTGACGGGAGGCTAATTGTACAGATTGGCGAGGTGGCCTATCGCACATTAAAGCACGCCCCAGATGCGAAGAAGAAATTTGTGAAAATCATGAAAGAGCTATCGACCGTTGTGCAAAGCGATGATGCACCGCCCGCGCCTAAGGCAAAACCGGCTAAACCTCGTAAAGTGAGCACACCGCCCGCACCCAAGCCAAACTTAGAAGAATTGCGCACGTTGGTGGAAGATGAAACGCCTGATGCGCCAATGCTTGAGCCTGATTTGCGAGAGTTAGCCAGCGATGAAGAAGAAACGCCTGCAGCAATCCCAACAGAGCCGCCGCCACCGCTCCCTGATGGCACTTTGCCGGGTGACTTGCCCAGCTTTAAGCTCGATGATCAGCCCATGCGGGAAAAAGAAACGGGGTTATTCATCAAACGTAAAAAGGTGGAATATGAGCCACCGCCCAATTTAGATATTGCGGCAGCGATTGAGTCTTATCTACAGTACAAGCTGCAATACTCGCCAGAAATGGCGGAAAGACGGCTACACATACATAACTCTCCCGATGGCTTCATTCGTATTGAGGTGGACGGTACATTTTATGAAGCGGTTGATGATATAGACGATAAAGCAGTGCGTGAATTTTTACGAGCGACCATTCAAGAATGGCAAGATAGGCAATAAGCGACGACCAATAAGCGTCATCTAATCGCATAAGAAACATACCAATCGCGCCTCATCGGCAGCGGCAGGTTGCGGTATAATACCGCTCATTCGCTAGCCGTGAAGAGAGCGCGATTTATGACTCAAGCCAAGCGTTTTATTCAATCGCCATTAAACATTTTACTCATCGCCTATTTTATCCTCAGCATTTTTTACTCACGGGCAACACCGTTGCTCGAAGCCTCCGATGAGTTGTGGCATGTGGGCATGGTGGAGGCCATCAGCAATACCGGCGAACTTCCGATACAAGATGCAGAGCATCGAGAAACGACATGGAAGCAAGAAGGTAGCCAGCCGCCCCTCTACTATCTCATTGCGGCGGGCATCGCCTCGACAATTGGTATCGATGATTTAGACACTCTGCGCGAGCCAAACCCCCACGCCAAGGCTGGCCTGCCCCAACCCATCGATAATAAAAACCTTGTGCTCCATGATGAAGCTGATGGGCAAACACAAGCAGCAAGGGCGATTTATACCATACGTTTATTCAGCATCTTATTGGGCGCTGTGACCATTGTCATGGTCTATCGTAGCGCCAAACTCTTAGCGCCACGCAACCCCACTGTGCCTATTGTGGCGGCAGGGCTAACCGCGCTCAATCCCATGTTCATTTTCATCGCGGCGTCGGTCAATAATGATAATTTGGTTACGGCGCTCAACAGTGCAGTGATTTATCTCCTGTTAAAAACCTTGCGAGATGGCTTTGATACCAAACGCAGCCTCCTCATCGCAGTGCTGGTCACGGCGGCTACATTGAGCAAATTGAGCGGCTTGATATTAGTGCCAATCATCGCCATTGCAGCGCTATGGTCAGCTTGGCAGCGAAAAAATTGGCGCGGCCTCATCATCTTAGGTACAGCAATGGCCGCCATTTGGGCGATAGGGGCGAGTTGGTGGTATTTGCGCAATATGGAGCTTTACGGAGAGCTGTTCGGTACGACGACGATGGCGCTTGTCGCCGGCCCCCGTTTAGAGCCGTTCTCTATCAACACGCTGTTCGCAGAGTTTGAAGGTTTTCGTGCTGCTTATTGGGGCTGGTTTGGCGGGGTGAATATCCTCACTACGCCTATTTATTACCGTATTATGGACATCATCACTGTAATCGGCGTCATAGGGTACATTTTGTATTTACGCAAGTGCTGGCGTAGTGGGAATAGCTTTCAAAAAAGCGCCAATATCGCGTTGCTGGCCATGATTATTTTAGCTAGCCTCAGCATCATCAACTGGACAGCACAAACATATGCCTCTCAAGGGCGCTTGCTGTTCCCATTTATTGCGGCTATCAGCGCGCTGCTGGCGTTGGGGTTGGATTACTTCCTGAGACCAATAGCGATGAAAGCGGGTCTTATGGCCTTAGGTCTATTTGCGGCCTTGATACCGTTCACCACTATAGCGCCCTACTATACCCCGCCCCAGCCTATCGATAGTTTGCCAGCAAGCGCCACACCTGTTTATGCGCGTTATGGTGATATTACACTCATCGGCTATGAAGCGACAGATAGGCGCTATGAAGCGGGGGATATGGTGGAGATACGCCTATACTGGCAGCCATTGGCCACATCAGCAGCCGATTACAGTCTGTTTTTACACGCTGTCGATAGCGCGGGAAACGTCATCGGCAAAATTGATACATATCCGGGGCGGGGCTTGCTACGCACTAGCACATGGCAAGCTGAAGTCATTTATCCAGACAACTACGCAATACTGCTGGAGGAAGATATAGAAGGGCGTTCGGCATTGCGGGTACAAGTTGGCTGGTGGGATTTTGAAAGCGGGGAATATCTTTCACCGGTTGATGCTGAAGGGAAGCCAATCGATAGTGTCATGCTAAACGTTGGCGGTGTCGCTGGCGAGGCTACGCCATTAAACACCGAAGGCTTTATACCAGTTGACAATGCACACTTTGGCAACGTGATACAACTAAAGGGCTATCAACTTTCAGAGGATAACCAAACCCTGTCATTATGGTGGCAGGCCACAGGTACACCAGATGACCATTACACCGTTTTTGTACAAGTATTGGACGAAGAGAATAACATCATTGGGCAAGGCGATGCGCCACCTAGCTTCCCTACAGGGTACTGGAGAAATGGCGAGCAATATATCACCCAACACACCATCCAATACCCAGAGACGCCTACAACTGGCGAATATCGTATTATCACAGGCTGGTATCACCCAGTAGATTGGCGACGCCTGAGCACAAATACCCCAGACGCCGCATACGAAGTTGCACGCATCACATTCAGTGGGAGTTAAAACTATGCACCCTGTAACTTTTGTTTTAGCATTCTTGATGCTATTGTATTTGGGCATTAACTACAAGGTATTTCTGCCCCGTATCCACCCTAAAGGGCAGCGTATATTGACCATCCTCATGGTAGCTACCATACCCTTAGCACTGGCACAGCTGTATTTCACGCTGACATGGGCGCAAACGGGTTTTTGGTACTGGTTTTTAGATAGCAATCAAGAATTTTCGTTGGGGACGATGTTCTCCACCATGTTGCTAGCTTTAACTAGTGCATTAGGGCTAGTGATTGCAATATGGGGCGTAAAAGATAAGCGGCAACGCGGCTTCTGGTTAATTTTGTGCGCGGCCTTCGTCTATTTAGCGATTGATGAGGCGGGCTTCTTACAAATTCATGAGCGCCTAGACGCAATTCTATGGCGAGCGGCTTATTCACTTGTTGGTGGCATCATCGTGATTTACGGCTTCCTGCTATACTGGCGGCAATACCGTGAAAAACGGTGGCTCTATGGTTATTTCATCGTTGGACTGAGCATTATGGGGGCGAGCGGCATTTTTGTCGAGCACATCATCCAGAGCATCATTTGCTTCATTCCCGGTTGGGGGCCAACATGCCATTTCTACTATGTGATTGAAGAAACTTTTGAAACCGCAGGCACGGCCATGGTATTCACAGCGGTTGCGGTCTTCGCCATCACATTGCTCCCCGCTATTCAATGGCGGAAAGCCAAACCGATTTTGATTATCGCGGGGTTATTGCCGTGGGTATGGACGAGTGCCAGCTTATGGATTGTGCCAACGGTAGAATTGCAATTATGGGGAACACCCATACATACAGAGTATGTCGATGGCGACTTACAGCTTGTGGGCTATAAACCCTCGCAAACAGTGGCGCATCCGGGTGAAAGCGTCACATTTTCACTTTATCTGAAAGCCCAAGCCCCGTTAGATACGAACTATAACTGGTCTATCCGCTTGCTCACGCAGCCAGATGCGGAAACCGTGACATTCAATGACGTTGCTTATTTTCAACAATACGAAACCAGCGCGTGGATACCCGGCATCGTCGCTAAAAAGAACGTCACGGTGGACATTCCTGAAGATGCGCCAGCCCCTGCTAGTTACTGGATTGTGGCGGGCATTTGGTATGATACCCGCGAACCGCAATTCATCCCTTATACCAGCAGCGAACAGCCAACACTGAATGAGTATCAGGTCATTCTAGGCAGTATCGCTGTATTGCCAAAAGTACCGCCCGCCGCTGCACAAAATTTGGGCTATCGCTTTGCCGATGGTATTGTGCTACAGGATTTTTCTTTGCCCAAGAGTGTGAAAACTGGTGAGAGCTTCCCGTTAGAGTTTTGGTGGTATACGGAAAGTGCGGTTGATGGCCGTTATGTGCAATTCATTCATTTCGTTGACGCAACTGGTGAGGCACATCCCCTTGACCGTGAGCCTATGGGGGGCAAATTCCCCACTAATGATTGGCCTGCCGATATGACAGTGCAAGACCAATGGGAGATGGTATTAGATAGTGAAAGCTTCCCAGCGGGGACATATCAAGTATTTACTGGGCTTTATGATGCGCAAACCATAGAGCGGCTACCCGTCACTGATGCAAACGGGCAGCCGATTACCAATTACGCTATCGAAGTGGGGACAATCACGATAGAAAGCGATTAGCGTTCACAGGCGCCGCTATCGATAAAATCAGCAAGCGCTTGACCGGCGAGGTCGTGGCCATCCTGATTCCAGTGGGTGTCGTAGGTGTAGTATAGCATCTCGCCACGGGCTGCGGCCTCGTCGAGGATTGGCAATAGGTCGAAGAAGATAAACCCCTCTTGCTCGGCTCTTTCCTGTAGCAGGCGGTTGAGTAAAGCGCGATTGGCCACCATTTCATCATATGTTAAGCGGGGTTCACCAAAGTCACGAACAAGGCTTCGGATAACTGTATCTCGATATTCTGGGGCAACATAAGGCAAATAGACCTGCGGCTTAGACGGGAAATAAGCGATAATTACACAGGCATCGCCAGCGGCCTCAGAAATATCGCGCCAACTTTGTACAGTAGCATCAAGCGCAGGCGATGAAGCCCATTTGTCTTCGGCATCGTTTAAGCGCCAAAGATAGCCATTATAAAACGCAATATCATGGCGCTGCTGGTTTATTTCTACCTGCACCGGATAGGGGAATGGGCCTTCAAAATCGTTATCCCAAGGCGCTTCCTCATTGCCCGCCGCTCCAGTGAAAGCCTGACGAGCGATGGATGGTAAGTTAAAGCCACCTTCGGTTAAACTGGCACGGGCGTCAGTCAAGTCATTTCCGCCGAAAAAGCCAATGATGACAATATCTGCCCCGCTATTCACGCCAAAAGTGCGCATCACTTCCGCTTGTTCCAATGGGCCATAGCCACGAAAGCCCAAATTGCGCACGCTCAAGCCAGATTTTTGCGCCAATATATCTGGCCAAGGCAGGGCAACATTCGCCGCTTCTGTAAACGAATCACCTAAGGCCAAGACTTGATAGGTTTCCGCAGGTTGTGCAGGTAACCGAAAGCCATCTTCATCCCATACAAGGACATGCTGGCTCAACACCTGATAGGGGTCTGGTGGTGGCGCAACGAGATGAGGCTGGTGGACGAACAAATCGCCCATACCAGTAGTGTAGCTCACTTCAAGCTGCACACCAGCCATACGCTGATTAGCTGGTGGCAATATGAGCGGATAAATGGCTGCAACGACTAGAAAACCGGTTAAACTGCCCCCCAAAATTAAGATAAGCTTCCCAATGTAGGCTTTGATGTTCGGCATAAGCCCCCCTGAACGAAGATATTTCACTAGTAAGGTGTACAACAAAAAAGATAGAAATTACACAAAATCAATAGTTATGGGGTCTAATTTGGTTTTGCCGCGCTCATCTAATTGCAAATGACCTGCGGGGCGGAACGGGTCATGAGGGAAAATGATGAGAGCATTATGCTCAAGCGCCCAGCGCTGCCAAACTCTTTTAGTTTCTAATGTATACAGCGGCTCAACATCATAAGCGGTCATCCAGCCTAGCCGTTCAAAATGAACCGCATAGGTCGATAAATCACAAAGGAATGCCGCATATTGGCCATCACTTTCAAAGCGGATGCTCATATGGCCGGGGGTGTGGCCGCGCGTCACAACACCCCAAACACCTTCAGCCAATTCGGTATCACCATCTAGCAAACGCATTTGGCCAGATTGCATTAACGGCTCAAAATTGGCGGCGACATAAGTAGCGCGGGTACGTTCGTTAGGATGGCTCGCATCTTCATATTCACGGCGTTGAACAACGTATTCAGCATTGGGAAATGTTGGGACAACCTCGCCATCTTCATTGAAACGGGTGTTGCCGCCACAATGGTCGGCATGGAGGTGTGTATCAATCACCATATCGACATCTTCTGGTTGTACGCCCAACCGCTTCAACGCAGCGACAAGGTCGCCATTAGGGCGAGAAAGATGCCATTGCGCCTCTAATTTGGGGCCTAGTTTCGTACCCATCCCCGTATCAATGACAATGTTCTTGCCAGCTACTTGCACCAACAGGCACATTTCCATCATTGGGATGAGGTGGTCTGGTGAAGGCGTGAAATAACGCGACCAAAGCGCACGCGGCACAAGCCCAAAAGCGCCACCGGGGTCTACCATCGTATTGGCATCATTGATGAAATGGATACAGATATCGCCAACTTGAAGCATAAAACCGCCTTTTTTGCCTTCATGCACAATTTATTATACAGGGTTACGACGCGGGGATATAGGCCACAAACGCATGAAAACGAAGGTGAAGGTGATGAGAAAGCTCATATTGAATAGTGCGCCGCTGGGCGTGATGGCCGTCAATAACGCATAAACCCACGTCAACATCCCCGCGACTAGCGCTATTAACAAGCGCTTTGGGGCAACAACGAGCATGGGCAAAAGAATGATGAGGTCGTAGTCATGCAAAGTTGGATTGACAAATAATACCAGCAGCAGCCAATCTTCATAATCTAGCCCACCACGCCGCCAACGAAACAGTATATAGAGTAAAAAGCCTGTGAAGAGGGAGAAGCCCCAAACCATCATGACACCTGTCTGAGAGGCTGCACCATCTAGCTGAAAGAGGTTAACCGGTATATAAGCAACGCTCGCCATGCTCACAGCGCGGAAAGTGCGCCCTGTAGCCAGCCATTCCTGTACCCACGTTGGGCGCAGGATGAAAGAGGGCAATACCAACGCTATGGCAAAAAAAGCCGCAGCCAGCAAGATACGCGGGCGCTGTCGCCAGCACCAGAGCACATAAAGGGCGGCGGGAAAAGCGATGTGGGGCTTAAAGATAGCTAGCGCTAGAAACACACTATGCCACCAACGCGCCTGCCCGCCACGATGGTAATATGTGGCGAGGATAAAGAGGGGCAGCACAAGCCATGTACTTTGACCAAGCAAAAGCAGTAGAAATAGAGGGGGATATGCCAGAACAGCCGCGCGCCCTTTCGCCAGCCATATCCCAATGAAGAATGGCGTTAGCATCCATACCCAACGCCACAATTGAGGCGCAAGTGCATCGGGTAAGCAAAATGCCGTATAGAAGGGGGCTGGGTATAAATAGGCTTCGCTAAAAGAGAAATGGGCGTTATCAAAGCAAAACAAATGTGCGCCTTGCGCAAAATACTGGTAATCGTAGGGCGGCAAATGCTGGAAAGAGATGAGGATATATGCCAGTAGAATAGCCAAACCTATACCAGCTACGGCTAAATTGATAAGTCTTAAGCGTTTATCTATGAGTGATGGGACGAAGTTCACGCGATTTCAAACTCGGCGAGCCAATCTTCAAAGCGCCGTACCAAATCCATACGTTCTTCGACGGGCAAAAATGCCGCCCGCGCCGCATTTAAGATGAATGACTTCAAATCATCAAAGGTAAAGGGTAAATAAGTGAGCACCCGCGCATATTCATCGCTGAGGGTGATATTAGATACTAACGGGTCATCTGTATTGATCGTCACCCTCACCCCTTGTTTGGTCAAGATTGGCAGCGGATGATCTTCGTAACGGTCTATAGCGCCGCTATCGTAATTACTGCTAGGGCATACTTCTAATGTAATCCCCCGATGAATGACAACATTTAATACGCCGGGGTCATCCAAGGTATGAATGCCATGCCCGATGCGGTTAGCGTGCAAAATGCTCACAGCATCCCAGACGCTAGCAGAGCCATCCCACTCGCCAGCATGAACCGTGATGCCGAGACCAGCTTCTTTCGCGGCGGAGAAGATGTGGCGAAACGCTTGAACAGGATGACCAACCTCGAAACCGGCTATATCCAGCCCGACAACACCCTTATCCTGATGTGCCAATGCCGCCTTAAGAACGGCCTCGCCCGTTTCCACGCTTTCATGGCGATTCATGGAAACAATCAAACGCACGTCAATGCCCGCATCCTCAGCGGTTTTGGAAGCGGTTTGGCAAACCAAGGAGACAATTTCCGATAGAGAACAGCCGATGATATTGCTCAAGGCAGGAGGGGTAAAACGCAGCTCCATATAGCGCACGTTATCACTGGCGGCATCAAGCACAATTTCACGGGTAATGCGCTCGATAACGTCTAGGGAGCGGTAAAACTGGCGCAAGGTGGCGAACTTGCCCAGAAAATGCGCCATAGAGCGCGTTTCTCCCGGCATCATCTGCACGAAAGGGCGTAGCAACTCCGGGTCATATTCGGGCATTTCAATATCATATTCGCGGGCAATATCGACCAGCGTTTGCAACCGCAATGAACCTTCGAGGTGTCGATGTAATTCAATTTTCGGCATCGCTTGTATGCGCTCTAATAAAGCGCCATCGACCGCGAGGCGCGCCTCTGCATCGAAAATAGACATGAATTACTCCATGCACAGCCTGCGGAAAAAGTGGTTTTATTCCCTATCAGCCAGCAGCCAACTCCAGTAGCGCCAGCCGACATATAACCCAAGTGTCAAGCCAGCAGCGGGCAAACCATTATATAGTATTGACCACAATAA
>WGEI01000393.1 GCA_015492875.1 Anaerolineae bacterium
TTGTACTATAAGTTATGATTATCGTAAGCTATCCCATTCGCGTTATACTATAAGCGGCTTTATCCCAAGGGAAAGGGGATTTACAACAATGCGTAGTAGAAAACTTTTTGCAAGAGTAAGTTTACTGGTGATCATCTTATTGATGGCGCTATCGCTCGTTTTGAGCGTGAACGCGCAGGAAGATCGCCTGCTGGTCTGGAAAGCTCCTGGCCTCGCCCCTGGCGACCACGGCGCTACCCAGACTGGCCAAATCGGCTTCTTCGGCGAAGATGGCACATTTGAACCGCTGATTGACGTGCCAGAACAAACCTCGCGCGTTTTGCCCTGTGGTAATGGCGCGCTCTCTCGTGATGGGCGGCACTTCGCCTTTTTCGTCGGCCAAGATGTCGGTTCACTGTACATGCTGACGGACACCAAAAATTTAGTGGAAGTGAGCAATGACCAACACGCTTATGGCTGCACGGGGAACGGAACGTTCCAGTTTTCGCCCAATAGCCAGCGCTTCGGCATT
Organism: Anaerolineae bacterium; assembly: GCA_015492875.1. Classification (GTDB taxonomy): domain Bacteria; phylum Chloroflexota; class Anaerolineae; order Aggregatilineales; family Phototrophicaceae; genus S146-30. The sequence continues at coordinate 512 of WGEI01000393.1, forward strand.
GTCGACCTCGCCCAAACCCCACGCGATGACAACTTCCCACCGCTGGGGCGGCTGTATGTGGCCAATGTGGATGACCCGCTGAACGGTGTTGAATTCGGTAATGTCACCGCTTTCACCCTGCAGGACGATATGCTGGCATATGTTGGCCTCTTCGTCAACAACAAGGGCGAAGCCGTAGAAGCGGGCATCATCACCTATGACGGCAACGTCGACCGTGAAGTGGCGACGCTGTTCGCCGATGAGGGTTGCCGCTTCAGCAGCGCCTCCATTGCACCAGCTTCTGGTGGGCGTTATGTGGTTGTGGCTGGCCATACTTGCATTGAAGGCCGCGTCATCACCAATTGGCAGTTCTATATTATCGACCCCGCCGAACGTAGTGCGACGCAAGTTGGCAGCGATGAGCAACCGTCCAGCTTCTTCTGGTTTACGCGGGCGAACAGCTTGTTCCCAACGCCGAACGGCGAGACGGTGCTCTTCACCGTGCCCGATGGTTTCGCTTCTCACAGTGTGGCGATTGCGGCGATGAACCTAGCCGACCCGACACCGCAGATTATCGTCCCCAATTATGCCCAAATGCCGCGCTTCAACCGTACCCAGCCCTATGCGGCAGTGAACCATGCATCGTTGCTATCACCAGATGGGCGTTGGTTGGCCGTTGTCACCAATGACCCGAACAACGATGCGACATTGAAAGTCATCGACCTAGAGCGCCTCGACCTACCGCCGATTGAAGTGAGCGCTGGCGCACGGGGCGATGTTATCAGCGAGATGTTCTTCACACCTGATAGCAGCCGTTTGCTGTTCGTCACGGGCTTGACTGGTGGCGGCAATAATTCGTTGGTGGCGCTAGATTTGAATAGCGCGAGTGACTTCCGCGTGCGGCGTGGGGCGTTCTGGCTTGGCGCGGTATCGCCAGATGGCCGCCGTGTCGCCATTGATGAATGGCAAACGACTGAACGCGGCGACCGCTTCCTCAACTTGGTGATTGTCGATGTTGAGAGCAGCGCCCATACGACCATCTTCGAGGGCGCGCGCATCAACGACGAAGGCCGCTTAGAAGATGTGAACTTCGTCTATCCGCTGGCTTGGTTGCGCGCCGGCTGATACATCTAAAATACACTGGAGGGGCGCGCCAAGCGCCCTTTCTTTTTATCTCGTATCAATCAACCTTAACCAACCTCGCTTGCAGCTATTCGTAGGAGGGGAAGCAAATGTTTTTAGGTGTGATGAAGTGGCGCACTTATTTCATGATTGCACTAGGCACAGGCTTGATGCTGTATGTCATTTCTCTGTTCGCTGGGGGAACAATCTTGACATTTTTGGCGCAGATGCGCTATAGCGTTGACCCTAGCGCTGGATTTATCGCAGATTTAGTGGTTGTGCCGCTACAATTCATCTTCAGCGATCCAGTATTGGGCGCGATTTTTGGGGGCTTATTCTGGCCAATATTATTGGTCTGGGTGTTCTTATTGCTGGTATTGCTGGTTCTGGTGGCGCTTTCTGGTGGCTTACAATCGCTGCGAGAGAGCAACGTGCTGGAATAACAAAAGCTGGGGCGATGTCTAGTTGTGAGGTGGCTTGCCTGGCTGAGGCCTTGCCATTACAATGGCTTTTGGTGGTCTGAACAGAAGGGGTACAGATGCACTTCTTCAAACGATTTATCATCTGGCTATTAATGCGGATTATCGCCATCGCCTTTTGGATAGCGGGCTGGCGCGCAGAGGGGCGCTTGCCAGATGTGCCTAAGATGGTAATCATCGGCGCGCCCCACACTAGTAACTGGGATTACTTCGCTATGCTGGCCATTTCCGCGCAGCTGAATGTCATTCCCGCCACTGTGATTAAAGCCGAAGCCTTTCAAACGCCATTAGGGTTTTTGTTGCGTTGGGCTGGCTCTATCCCGCTAGACCGCAAGAATTCGCGCAATGCAGTGGATATTGTCGCCAAGCACATTCAAGCGGCAAAACGCATCGTATTGGCCATCTCGCCGGAGGGCACGCGCCGTAAAACGAAGCGTTGGCGCAGTGGGTTTTACCATATCGCCCGTAAAGCTGGTGTGCCGCTGGTGATGGCAGCGGTAAACTACCGTCGTAAGCGCGTGACCATCAGCCAGCCGCTTTATCCCAGTGGCGATATTGTGGCAGATATGCAGATAATCCGCACGTTTTATGAAAGCGCAAATCCTTTGGGGCGCTATCATGAAAACTTTGGCGAGATTAAAGTGATTGAAGAGGTGCGGGCACAGCACGAGCAACACCAGCCCAAAGAACAACCGGTATTAGAAACGCCGACGACATAAAACAAAACCGCCGTCAGCATCGCTCACCATGGTCTTTTATCAGTGTTTCAGAATTCGCCTCGTTTTCCAACATGCGGGGCGTTTATAACGCTGCGCCTCGATTACCCTGTATGCTGCTATCAATTTGATTGAGATAAGCCCAAGCAGTATCCATCGTATCGACCATTTTTGTAGGTACGGGCATCACCTGAAACAAGACGTTAGTTAAAAAACGCGCCACGCGGTTTGGGGATATGACAACTACCCATCCCATGTTTGGGTGTGGCTTGCGAACCATGAACTGCATGGCGCCGAAGTTATTGGGGAATTTCCCCATATGGGTGTGGTCAGCAATCAAATGGACTGGTGGATGACCCTCATCCAGCATGGCAATTGCTAAATCAAACATGCCGTGCATATCATCTTCGGTGATGTCGCCTATCAGGCGGCTAAGAATAACGCGCTTTGGTACATACCAACTAAGTTCGAACGGCATGATAAACTCCTTAAAGCATTGTTATACAATAAAATTGTAGCCGTAAATCAGTCAACAAAAAATTAAGGTTTAACCAAAAAACAACCTGATATTATTTGTTTAGCTCAATAGAAGCGTTTCGTAGGCAGTTAGCACTTCATAATGGTATAAACTAGCTAGTGGGCATTTGTGGTATAGTTACGGTTAGGGGATTGGCCATATTAGGACGGGTTCGATGCAAACTACTGTTACAGTTTCCCCCATACGCCGCACAGATATTGCAACTGTGGCCAATTTAATACAAACACAGGCAGCGCGTTTATATTATCTTGATTCACGCCTTAACCCGCCGCAAGATATTTACGATATTCGTGCTAAGCTGGAATATGCCTGTGGTGATGAAGTCTATCGCCCCTTAGTCGCCCGTTTTGGCGAACAAGTGATTGGCTATGTTTGGCCGGGCATGTGGTTTTTACATGAGCAAAGCGCCCTGCGCACTTTTTATGGGGCGCGTAACGGCATCCTGCGTGACTTCGCCTTTCGTCCCCCAAAACATTCACTGGCGCTTATGGCGGTGGATACGTTGCTCCAGCATGTGCATTATTTTTGGCAAGACCGCCAAGCCGATATGTTTGGGATTAACTGGCCAACAAAGGATAGCTGGTTTCGGGATGTCATCGTGCAATTTGGCTATATGGCGGACAGCGCCACAGCGATACGGCCTTTAACCCCCTTGCCAGATGCGCCAATACCGCCTAATCTCACTATT